>JAOZVK010000417.1 GCA_029938185.1 Bacteroidales bacterium
CGTATTGTTGTTTAAAAATATACAACCACATTAGATACTGCTCCTGAATCGCTGAATAAGTTGATTTCCACCTGTTTTTTATCAAAAAAGACAATGTTTTTCCAACAGCTTCTGTATACCACAATTGCGCTATGCCAGCCTTGTTCGATTTCGCCACATTCTATTATCCCTTTTTCAATAATTAAATATGTATTTTTCCAACGATTTTTTATTCTGAAATAAGATGTTCCACTAACAGGTTCAAATACCCACTTTGCACTATGCCAACCTTGTTTAATAATGATTTGCCGCTATATCAACGACTTATAAAAAAGGACAAATAAGTTAAATGATTTAAATCTAATAACCAATGATTTAGAATTATTTGTAAGACAAAATATAATGAAATTTTGGTTACGGTGTTTTAAAAAACGTGTAATACTGTAACGACTCAAACTCTGATACATAAGTTGTTTTTAATTGATTTTGACGCAACATTTAAGTAACCATCGGAAGATATTACTGTTTTTTTATTATTGTTTTTTGTGGGTTTATATTTTTTTAATGCTTGTTTACCTAAATTAATAAAATCAGAAACACCTTTGTATCCTACACTTTCATGAATTTTTTTCCCGTTACCATTGATGAAATATATTGTAGAATAAGCTCTTAAACCATATTTTGCACTTAATTTTGGTCCAATGCCTTTTTCCATATCTATTTTTACACATACAAAATTTTTATTGAAAAAAGTTCCGACTTCCGCATTTTTAAATGTGTTTTAAGCCATAGACTTGCATGGACTACACCAACTTGCCATTGGCATCATCATTTTATTCTCTTGCTTTGCTTGTTTTTTGTTCATACCACAGTTTGTTATTAAATTCTATTCCTTGTCCGAATACTGTTGTTGCTAACAGAATAGACATAATTGTTAATTTGATAGATTTATTTATAAAAATATTAATACAATTATTGATAAAATTGGAATCAAGTGGTATACTGATAATATAAATAAGATTCCTTGTTCAATATTCGAAATTTTATAAAAAAAAGTCAAGCAATATTTGAAAAATGCCACATAACACAGACTTTATATCTTTGACAACGAAATGTTATTTACAGCCCAATTAACAGTTTCGCTAAATGTTATAAAATCAATACTATGTTCTAACCAGTTACAAGTTATTATTTTTTGTACAGTATCTTTATTATTGTTTTTTTCTAAGAAATTTAGATTTTTTACAGGATTAATAATTGGGTCTTTTGCACCTAAAACAATATAACGTGCTTTACAGTTATCTTCTTTTAATTGAGGTATATGTAATTCTATACTTTTAAAAATTAGTGCGGGGTTAAATAATAAACATTTAATTCCTAATTGTTTGGATAAATAATATCCAAGTAAGCCTCCAAGTGAACTTCCTACAATAAATTCAATTTTGTTTTTAGTAGCATATTCATAGAGCAAATTGTATGCATGATATTGGTTTCTATAATCAATATGCAATGCATGTACAATTAAGCCAGCTTGTTCTAATATCTTTAGTTTTTTGGGACGTGGAAAACTATCTAAACCATGTATATATAGTGTTTTCAAATCAAAAATAAAATAGTTTTTATTAAAAATTTATGAAATGTTTCATAAGTGTAAAATTTAAGGCATTTTGAAATTTTAAAACCAGTGCGAAAATTTGTACTTGCAAAACACACCAGATTTATTAAAACCCCACAATAATAATTGTGGGGTTATCAAAGTCATTTCTCTACAATTTTAACTATTCTAATTAAGCTCACACCTAATTTGTGTATATGTAGAATGTTAATAGAATGTGCGTAAGCAACATTAAATAGGTCGAAGACCTTAAACTACACCTTGAGCTAACATTGAATCGGCTATTTTAACAAATCCTGCAATATTTGCTCCTTTTACATAATCAACAGTTTCATCTTCTTCTGTTCCATATTTTACACAAGCTTCGTGTATGTCTTTCATAATTCTATGAAGATAGTTATCCACTTCTTCCGAAGACCAATTGATTCTCATTGAGTTTTGAGTCATTTCAAGACCTGAAACAGCTACCCCACCTGCATTTGATGCTTTACCTGGACCATAAAGTATTTTTTCTTTTTGGAAAACTTCAATTGCTTCGGGTGAACAAGGCATATTAGCTCCTTCGGTAACACAAATAACACTGTTTTTAACAAGATTTAAAGCATCTTCTTCTTCAAGTTCATTTTGAGTTGCACAAGGTAAAGCGATATCAACATCAACTTCCCAAGGGCGTTTTCCTGCAAAAAACTCTACATCAAACTCTTCGGCATATGGTTCAACAATATCATTGTTTGTTGCACGAAGTTCTAACATATATTCTATCTTATCACCAGAAATTCCATCAGGGTCATAAACATAACCATCAGGACCAGATATAGTAACAACTTTGCCACCAAGTTCGTTTACTTTAAGTGCAGCTCCCCAAGCTACATTACCAAAACCGGATATTGCTACTCTTTTACCTTCAAATGATTCGCCTTTGGTATTAAGCATCTCTTTTGCAAAATAAACTGTTCCAAAACCAGTAGCTTCGGGACGCATGAGGCTCCCCCCCCACTCTATTCCTTTTCCTGTTAGAACTCCTGTAAATTCATTTTTCAATCTTTTATATTGTCCAAACAAATATCCTATTTCGCGACCACCTACACCAATATCACCAGCTGGGACATCAGTATTTGCTCCAATATGGCGGAATAATTCTGTCATAAAACTTTGGCAAAATTTCATAATTTCATTATCTGATTTTCCTTTTGGATTAAAATCGGAACCACCTTTACCACCTCCCATAGGAAGTGTAGTTAAACTGTTTTTTAGAATTTGTTCGAATCCTAAAAACTTTAAGATACTAAGAGTTACACTTGGGTGAAATCTTAAACCTCCTTTATATGGACCTATTGCGCTATTAAACTCAATTCGATACCCTTTGTTAATCTGAACTTCTCCTTCATCGTCTACCCAAGGTACTCTAAACATAATAACTCTTTCGGGTTCTACTAAACGTTCAAGTATTTTTGCATGTTTATACTTTGGATTTTCTTCAATAAAAGGGATTAATTTTTCAACTACTTCTCTAACTGCTTGATGAAATTCGGTTTCTCCTGAATTTCTGGCAATTACACCATTCATGAATTCATTAATAATTTCTTCCATAGTATTATATATTTTATAATTGTTTGTTAAATCTATCTACTAAAATTTATACAAATATAAATAAAATGTATTGTATAAAATAAGATTTTTATCATTTTTTTAAAAAGATTTAATTTAGTTTTTATATCTGTGTATCAGCTATATAAGGCTGGTGCTTATATATAATTTTATAAATTCTGATAAAAATCAGTAATTTTGGCTTTATTTTGGATAGTAAAGGTGTGAAAAAGTATAGCTTTTAGAATTTATTTACATTAAAATGTTTTATTTTCGATTTGTAAATGAGTTTTCTAAAACTTCTAAAATAACATATAAGTACTGTTAAAAAAGTTTTTATTTATTTTGTATAAAATTTATTTTTTGAATTAATAATTAGTTATACACCAAACAAATACATTACTAAATAAGTCAAAGACCTTAAATTATTAAAATATGCAAATTAGTAAATTTAATTTAAAAGGATATGTATTGCTTATTTTTCTAATTTTTACGTATTTTAATTCAATTAGTCAGAATAAGAGAATTGTTGATTTATATAAAAGAGGGCAATACGAAAGATGTTTGCATAAATGCAATAGACAATTACGTAAAAAAAACAACAAATCTATTGCAAATATCTATAAATCATTTAGTTATTATGAAATATCAAAAGACAAAAAATTAAATAAGAAGTTTAAAAATTCTGTATATAGATCAATTAAAGCACTCTCTAAACTATACTCAAACAAAAAAGCCATTTTCTTTATTGAAAAATATAGTTATAGAATATCTGAGATTAGAATTGAAGCAGAAAATCAAGCAGAAACATTAAAGACTAAAGCTTTTTACCAGAAAGCAATACGAATATATAGATTGTTAGCAAAAATTAATTCTAAAAAAACAAATATATATTATTATGATATAGCATTGTGCCAGTTAGAAATTGATAGGGAAAACGAAATACATAATACGTTTAAGTTTATCCTAAGTAATATAAAGAAAAAACATACTCCCAAAAAAAAAACAGATTCTATTCAAGATATTAATATGATTTCGAAAATTACAAAAAAACTAATTGAACTAAATCAACATGAAGCTGCATTAAAAGCAATAAATCATAATAAAACAATTTTTCCAAACAATAGAAATCTAAGAAAAATAAATTCGGCATTGCTTTTAGAATATTTTATTATATACTCAAAAAAAAAATATTGTGATATAGAAAAATTATATCAAATGCTTTTAAATTTCAGATTGGAATATAGTGAAAGCTCAAAGTACAAAGCAGTTGTAAAAAAAATTGAAAAAATACATTGGCAAATTAAAATGATAAATATTGTAAACAAACAAAGAGCAAAAGGATATAATGATGGCACTACTATAATATCCCCCTCGCCTCCGCTAATATGGAAAAATAATTTAGCAAAAGCTGCCGAATTACATGCCAAAGATATGAATCATAATGATTTTTGTAGACATCATGGTTCAGGTGGGAGTACATTATCAAAAAGAATAAAATCAACTGGTTATAAATGGTTTGGAATTGCTGAAAATCTTGCAAAAGGAGACAATTCTGTTGAGGAGGCTATTAAAAAATGGATGGAAAACAAACAATTCCGTAAAAATTTGATGCATCGCAGGTTTAGGGATTTTGGTGCAGGAAAGGAGGGGGTAAGTTGGGTTCAGAATTTTGGATATGGGTATTAACAATATACAATTTTTTTCATGCCAAACAAATTGTATATGTCTTAAAATGATAATTTATTAATTGATTATTAAGTCGTTATATAAAATCAAAAAATTTAATAATACTCTTTAAAGTATTGTATAAATAATTGATATGTAATAGGAATATACTTAGCCATTTTACAAATTATAAATGCATCATAGTTATTATGCTTTCTGATTGAGTATTTTGTTAATTTCATCAAAATTAATTTTTAATATTTTGGATATTTCTTTTTTGCTTTTCTTTTCTACATGGTATAGTACAACAACTTGAGATACTAAATTTGCTTTGCGTTCATTTTCAATAGCTTTTTGTTTCTCTACCTCTGCTTGTTCTCTTTTTAATTTTTCTTGCTGCTCTCTTTCTTTTGCCTCTCGTTTCTCTGCTTCTGCTTGTTTAAGTTTTCTTCTAAGTTCTTTTTCTCTCTCTTT
>JAOZVK010000418.1 GCA_029938185.1 Bacteroidales bacterium
TTCCTCCAATTTGTTTATTTAAATCTTTGATAATTTGTTTTAAATTTTGAAAATCCTTATCAGTTTCCTTAAACATTTCATTGGTTTCTTCAAACTTTTCTGTTAAAAGCCTATCTGTTTCTTTAAACTTTTTATCAGTTTCATTAAATTTTTCAGTCAGAATTCTATCATTTTCTTTCATTGATTTACTTGTTTCTGCCTGTGTTATAGAAATTGTTGTAAGCAACTGACTAATTTCTTCAAATGTATAATGCTTTTCCATCTCATTAATTGTATTAATTTGAACACTTTTTACAAAGTTATGAAGTTTTTGTGATATAACATAATATTTACAGTGATATAATATAGTAGTCTAATAAAAGTTTTTCGATATTTGCATATTACATAGAATCTAAAAAGAATGCGTAAGCCACATTAAAAGGTCGAAGACCTTATATTCCAAAACCTAATCATCTGCAAAAAATTAAATTTGCAGTTTTAATAAAATAAAATAAAAATTTATGTAATAAAAATAATTTTGTTGTGTCATATATGTAAAAATAAGATATTCAACTTGCATAACATTATAAAATTAAGACCTTGTGTTATGAAAGATTAAAATAAATTGAATAGTTTAATAAACAAATTTTAAATAAATTAAAGTTTTACAAATGAAGCAAATATTATTATTTATGTTATTTATTGGGATTTTTTCGGCAAATGCCCAAAACGGAAAAAGAAAATTTAATCGTGAAAATATGCCAAAAGAAGGTATTCTGGTTGGGAAAATCTTAGATGCTCAAACAAACAAACCTGTTGAATATTCAAATGTTGTTTTGTATAGAATGCGAGATTCATCAATGGTAGCTGGAAAAGTTACAGATAAAAATGGTGAATTTGCTATGAGAAAACTTCCTTATGGAAAATTTTATTTAGTTGCCAATTTTATTGGTTACAATAAAAAGCACGTAAATAAAATTGTTATATTTCCAAAGAAAAAATTTGTCAAATTACCCGACATCAAACTCACACAATCAACAAAAGAGCTAAATGAGGTAAATATAATTGCAGATAAGCAACATGTCGAATATAAGATTGATAAAAAAGTGGTGAATATTAGTCAGGATTTACAATCAACTGGAGGTTCGGCTGTTGATGCTCTCGAAAATACACCATCAGTAAGTACCGATATGGAAGGAAATGTTACTCTTAGAGGAAGCTCAAATTTTACTGTTCTTATTGACGGAAAACCAACAATTTTGGAAGGTAGCGAAGCATTGGAACAAATTCCTGCAAGTGCAATTAACAATATCGAAATAATAACAAATCCATCGGCAAAATATGATCCCGAAGGAATAGCAGGGATTATAAATATAATAATGAAAAAACAAAATAAAGGAGGATTTAATGGTATTATTAATTTATCGGCAAGTACTGGAAATAGGTATAAATCGGATATTTTATTAAATTACAGAAAAGAAAAATTTAATATTTTTGGAGGATTTGAATATAATAAAAGAGGTTTTACTGGCGAAAGGTCTTTGTATAGAGAAACATATGACAAAGATAATGATAATACTTCATACATTTTAACTGATGGCGATAGAGAACGTTTTCATGGTGGATATAAGGCAAAAGGTGGTTTTGATTTATATTTGAATAATAAAAATACAATATCTATTTCGGGCGAATATGGAATCAGAGATCTTAAAGGGAGTGCGCTTTCGACTAATAAAATTTATACTATTCCAGCAACAACAAGTTCGTTTTATATTACTGATAACAGTAAAGAAAAAGATAGAAGTTTTTATACTGTAAATTTTAATTATTCACTTAAATTTAATGAAGGTGGACATGAGTTATTAAGTTCAATTTATTATTCTGATAACAGTGGTAATGAAAATAAAGAGGATAACCAATATATTACTGATGACAATTTTATTAGAACTACCGACCTTGCCAGCAGACAACTATCTTTAGAAGAAAGTAAAAACAATAGTATCAGAGCCAAACTTGATTACTCATTACCTTTTCAGAGTGGTTCAAAACTTGAAATAGGTTATCAATATAGATATGATTTTGGAGATGCTGATTTTAATTACAAAAATTTTAATAATACAACTAACACATGGGATTTAGATGCAAGCAAAAATAGCAATTTAGAATTTACAAGAAATATTCAAGCATTTTATACTACATATTCTGGACAAATCGTAGGTCTAAAATATTTGCTTGGTGCAAGAGGCGAGTATACCGATAGAGAGATAAAATTAGTTAATACGAATGACAGTTATCTTATTGACCGTTTTGATTTTTTCCCAAGTATTCATTTATCAAAACAGTTGAGCAAAAATCATCAGTTACAAGCAAGTTATAGCCGAAGAATTCACCGCCCCAGAGAACGCTATCTTGACCCATTTACAAATTACATTGACCCTCTAAATATTAGAGTGGGGAATCCTGAATTAAAACCTGAATATATAGATTCATACGAACTGAATTATCAGTTTAGGTTTGCAAGATCTTTTGTTTCATTTGAGGCATATTACCGTCAAACTAATAATAAAATAAACAGAGTGAGAACATTACAGGAGGATAATATAATGCTACACACATTCGATAATATTGAGAAAGATTTTGCAAGAGGAATAGAGTTTATGGCAAATATTGAACTTTACAAGTGGTGGAAAATTAATTTAACTGCTAACTTTTTTAATTATCAAATAAAAGGCGAAGTACTTGATACTGACGTAAATCAAGCTACAAATACATGGAATACAAGAATGAGTATGACATTTAAACTTCCTTGGCAAACGCGACTTCAGTTTATGGGATTTTATGCAGGCCCCTCAGTAACAGCGCAAGGCGATAGAGATGAGTTTATGTTTACAAGCGTTGCATTACGTAAAGAATTTTTTAAACGTCGTGCCAGTATATCTCTTAGTGCCAGAGATATTTTTGGTTCAATGAAATTTAGGTTTAATTCTTCTACACCCGATTATATGGTTAGGTATGAGTTTACAAGAGAATCTCCAATTTTTACAATTAATCTAAGCTACAAAATAAATAATTATAAAAAGAAAAGAGGTAAAAGAGAAGGAATGGATAATGATATAAATGGTGGTGGTGATGATATATAAGGTTTAAGCTCTTTGACTTATTTAATGTTGCTTACGTATATGGATGCATAAGCAACATTAAAAGTTTGTGAATCAAAAAAAAAGATTACTTTTGTCAAATTCAAAAAAAGTATTCAAGTGGAAGTTTTTACTTTTTTTGTATAAATCTTACATCCTGAAATATGGTCAATTATAAGTACTGTTACAAAAGTTTTTCGACATTTACTTATTAATAACCTCCTGATTAAATTGCCTTTGTACTAATGCGTAAGCAACTATAAATAGATCGAAGACTGGGGTGTTAATAATTGGGGTTTTTAGCCCTATAAAATCATGCAAGTTTTAAGATATAAATACTGAATATTGAAGAAGGAATTTTGAATTATGAAGTAAAAAGATTTCTAATTAGGCAATTCACAATAAATAATTAGCCAATTTGCACGCAGGTATTTTAAGCTTTAACAATTCAAAAAATACGATAATATCGGGAATAAGGTCTTCGACCTATTTAATGTTGCTTATGCAAGAATAAACCATAAAAAAAGCATCAAAAAGTAACTATTGAGAACTTACTAATTTTACTTCTATAAAAATGTTATCAATCTGAATATTGTACCATTGTATAATTGAATAATTGAACCATTGAAAGTATAACAATATTGAAATGACAAAATTTTATATAAAAGATACAATATTTATTCTTATGCTTATAATAAGTGTAATGATTTCATGCAATAATAAACAAAAAATTCTTCCAAATGCTCATAAAATATATATTTCAGATACTAGTCTAAATCGTAAACATGATACTAAATTAACATATAAAATTGATACATTATTTAAATCTTTTTGTGAAAATACAAAATTTAATGGAGTTGTTTTGGTAGCCAAAGAACAAAATATTATTTATGAAAATAAAAGTGGATACTCAAATTTTAAAAACAAAAAACTAATAACAACAAAATCAGTATTTCAAATAGCTTCAATATCAAAACAATTTACAGCAATGGCAATTATGATTTTAAATGAGCAACAAAAGCTCAATTATGATGATTCCATTCAAAAATATATACCAAATTTTCCATATAAAGGAATAACAATAAAAATGCTATTAACTCATCGCTCTGGTTTATCCAACTATATGTATTTTTGTGACAAATACACTAATAAAGAAACAACTATATATAACAAAGATGTTCTAAAATTTATTATCGACAGTATACCCGAACCATATTACCCACCCAACTATACATATGATTATTGCAACACAAACTATGTTTTGTTAGCATTAATTGTTGAAATAATATCAAATCAATCATTTACAAATTTTATGCAAGAAAATATTTTTATTCCTTTAAAAATGAATGATACGTATATATATATAAAAGATATACAAACACGTATACCAAATTCAACAACTGGCTATCATTATAGATGGCTTAAAGCATTACCTATTTATATTGATGGAGCTGTTGGAGACAAAGGCATATATACAACCGTCGAAGATTTATATCGCTGGGATAAAGCACTATATACAAGCAAACTTATTGAATATAAGAATTTAATAAAAGCTTTTGAGCCAGGTAGCCCCGAAAAAAAAGGAAAGAAAAACTATGGTTTTGGTTGGAGATTGATTAAATGTGATTCCACTAACAGATTAATATATCATGGAGGTTGGTGGCGAGGTCACAATTCTATTTTTGTTAGAGATACAACAAACAAACTAACAATAATTTTGCTTTCAAATAGCAGAAACAGACAGATATATTCACTTTTTAAAGATATTTATAAAATAATTAATTTAGAGGCATATACTAACTGCTTTGAAACAATTGGTAATATAAATCTTTAAAATTTAAGTTTTTATACTAAAAAAGGTTGAAAACTTATCTTTCCAAAAGTTTTAATCTTTTGGAAAGTTCTAATAACTATGATATAATTGACAATACAATAGTTTTAAATTAACCCTAATTGAGTATAACTCTTTAAGCGTAACATATCACAGAATGAGTTTTCTGTCAAAAATGTTGTGGTTTGAAACATGTCACATATTCTTACTTATTCAGAACGCTTGCAAATTTGACTGTTTGCAGTATAAAACTAAGTCCATTGGACTTTACTGTTTGTAAAAAAATTAGTAATACACAAAATAAAGTCAGTAGAACTTCAGAACTCACAAAAACAGTTTTCTTTTTCCAAAACAATCGCAAGTTAA
>JAOZVK010000419.1 GCA_029938185.1 Bacteroidales bacterium
CTCGTTTTTCCATAATTTGAGCAAGGAGTTCAATTGTTGTTGTTTTGCCAAACTGCCTGCCGCCTAGTATAGAAAAATATTTTCCTCGTTCAATTAAGTTTTCAAAAATATCGTTCATCTGTTTATTTGTGTTCACCATATAGTGCATGTTGCGAACGCATAAACCTGTATCATTAAATTCTCTTTTCATAATTATTATTTTTTTATTTTTGCTTCGTTTCCCACAAATATCTTTGTGGGCTAACAATAGTTCGTCCTATCGGACTAATGTAAAAGTAATATTAAGTAGTCTAGCACAAGTTTTTCGGCATTTGTTTTTTACAATTAACGGTATAACAGTAGTTTGTAAGAATGCGTAAGCCACATTAAATAGGTAGAAGACCTTAATGGACAATTTTGCTAACTTAAAATTGGTAGCGAAACAAGACGTAAATACCAAAATAAAAATATTGAAAGTTAAAAGCCAAAAGTTTTTTATAAATAATTGAATTTTAAGGTTTAAACCAATTCGTAATTATTAATTCGTAATTCATAATTGTCATTTACAAACTTATGCTTTCAAATGATTATAAAACTTTATAAACTATTGTCTTGTTTCAGTAGCCAAATTATTCAATATTCATTTTTTATAATGAAAATATGCTGCACAAGCCCCCTCGGTTGATACCATCGGTGCTCCTAAAGGAAATTCAGGTGTACATTTATTTGCAAATGCGCTACATTCGTAAGGTTTTTTTATACCTTGTAATACTTTTCCTGCTATACAAAACTCCGATTCATTTCTTTCGATATTTTCAAGCTTAAAAATTTTTTCTGCATCAAAATCAGCATATAAATCTCTTAATTTATAACCACTTAAAGGTATTGTTCCTATTCCTCTCCATTTCCTGTCGCTTACTTCAAAAGTTTCATTTAATAGTTTTTGGGCTGGAACATTTCCTTCTCGTTTTACCATTCGCGAATAAATATTTTCGAGATTTGATGTACCATTTTCGAGTTGAATAACAGTAGACAATATGCCATGAAGAATATCAACAGGTTCAAAACCGGTTACTACAATCGGTACTTTATGTTTTTTTGTAAGCGGAATATATTGTTCGTAACCCATAATTGTACATACATGTCCTGCTGCCAAAAAAGCATTAACTCTTGTTTCGGGCGAAGACATTATTGCATCAATTGCAGGTGGAACTAATACATGTGATGTTAATATCGAAAAGTTTTTTAAATTCTTACGACTTGCTTCCTTAACCGACAATGCATTTGCAGGAGCAGTGGTTTCGAAGCCTACTGCAAAAAAAACAATTTTTTTGTTTGGATTATCTTCTGCTATTTTAACCGCATCAAGTGGAGAGTAAACCATACGTACATCTGCACCTTGAGCTTTAACACTAAATAAATCGTGTTTTGAGCCAGGTACTCTTAGCATATCACCAAAAGTAGTAAAAATAACATCTTCTTTTGAAGCTATCTCAAGTGCTTTATCAATTTGTTCAAGAGGTGTTACACATACTGGACATCCGGGTCCATGTATAAGTTGAATTTTATCGGGTAGATATTCTTCAATACTATATTTTAAGATTGAATGTGTCTGTCCTCCACAAACTTCCATTATGTTCCATTCGTTTTTTGTAATTTCTTTTATTTTTTTCGAAATTGTCTCAACAATCTTTATATCTCTATATTCATCTATGTATTTCACAATTATATTTTTTTAAAGGTCTGTTATGTTTTTATACTTATAATTATTAGATAGCATTTAGGAACAGGTATCAAATAACTGCCCTATTTTGCGTCATTATTTTGTCATTTTACTACCTTAAAAAAAGTCTTAAATAGTTCACTATTTGCGACTTTTTGTAAGTTGTAAAATAACAAACTAATCTATCAAAACGGACATTTATTTAATACCTATTCCTTAGTGTTTGTCGTGCGTATTTTATTCGTTCTTTATTAATTCGTTTAATATTTCGGGATAAAGTTTGTCTATCTCGTTTTGTGTTTTAAAAGTTTCATAAATTGCGGTTGATATTTTACTAAATTCTATGGCATCTTCAAATTCTACTTTTTCTTTTCGCTTTATCCACTGCTTTATTACTTGATTTTTACCTATTTTAAACTCCCAAAGTTTTTTGCTGATATTATCAAAATATTGAGTTGAATTTATTAAAATCCGTTGTTCTTTTTCGGTAAATTTTGGCTTTTCAACTTTCCCGTTGCCTTGTCCTTGAAATTTCACTTGCGGTTTATTGAGTTTCGGTGATTTTAGCAAATGTAATTCGGCAAGCTCTTTTCCTAATATTGATAATTTCTCAAAAAGTTCTGCATTTTTTGTAAATGGTATTTTCGGATAGTCAATTTTCAACAACTCAGGAAAACTTGTGCGGTAAACACTTGAGTACAAAACTGCATAAACATAATAAAATATTTCATTTGTTATATTTTTTTTGTTGTAAGTTGTTTCTAAGAGTTTTTCAAGTTTTGGATATAAGTTTGAAACTATATTTTTGTATTTTCCGTTTCCATTAAAAGCATCTCCATTTTGTTTGTATATCCAAAGCGGAATTGTATAACTCCCAACTCCAAGAAAATTAAAGTCTGTAATTTTATCTGTAACAAAAACAAAAGTAAAATAATTACTTGCATGTCTTCTAACGGTTACAAGTCCGATATTGTCATGATTAATAAAATTGTGCATTATACTAATTCTATCATAATCTATCAGTTTATTATTATAGTAAATTGTTTTAAATTGAAATGCTTTAAAAGCAAATTTATTAAATTTTTCTTGTTCAATTTTCTTAAAGTTACTAATTAAATTACTTACCTTAAAATCTCTGTTATCTTTTATTTTAAATAATTTTTCTTTTTCTTTTTGGGCTAAATCAAGATTTATAAAATTACTCAATCTTTTCTCCAAAACATCCTTATTATCATCTATTACAAAGTGATCTCTGTGTGTTGATACACCCATTGCTTTTTTAATGAAAATTTCATTTATTGCCCAAAATTTATCATATAATTTTTGATTATTAAATTTTTTTTTCTCAAAAAAGAAATGATTTTCATCAATTTTTATTTTATCTTTCTTTCTGAATGTAGAAAAAATATTTTTTGTGTTTAGAAAATTATATTTAAACTCACGTTCTCCATATAAGTCTCTGTAATAAAGTTCTGCAAAGGTATTTTTTTTCTTATTTTTTGTTTTTACAAGAAACATAATTGCCGTTCCTACTCTAATATCAAAAACATTTTGGTCTTTTTCGCCTTCTGGTGTTTTTTCGTAGAGTTTTCCGTGCAAATTAAGAATGTAAATTTTATCAAAAGTTAAAAGTAATTGTTTTCGCATTCCTTTTGCAGCAGCAATATTTATATATGTGTTTTTTGTTATCAAGGAAACTACACCAGTTCCAGAGTTTTCAATTTTCCAGTGGCAGAATCTTATAAATTTGATATAATCGTCAGAAAGTATTTTTAAATTTTTTTCGTGTTTAACATCTTTTTTGTAGAGTTTCATTAAGTCGGTTTCAAATTCCGATTTATTGTAAGAAGCAACAGAGTACGGCGGATTTCCAATAATTGCCAGAACATGTGTATCTTTTCTTATTTTATTTGCTTCTTCTGCCTCTTCTGCTAACGAAGAAATGCCAGGCAATTGTGGCATATCTATAATTTTTGCATCAAGAGTATTGGTTAAATAAAGTTGAAAACGGTCGTTATCGTTAAATTTATAGTTGTGTTCTTGCAATAAATACGACATTTTCAGATGGGCAATTGCATAAGGTGCCATCATAAGTTCAAAACCATAAAAATCTTTGAGAATATGACGTTTAATAAAACCGTTTTTGTCGCCGTCGCCATAATATTCGGTAAAAGTTTCTATCGCTTTTTTTGTTGCTTCTGCCAAAAATGTTAGAGTTCCACCTGCAGGATCAAGTACTTTTACTGAAGTATCGGCAAAACCAATTTTTCCAAAATCTTTTATAAGTATCTCGTTTACTGAATTTACAATGTATTTTACAACTGGTTCGGGGGTGTAATATACACCACGTTTTTCACGAGTTGAAGGGTCGTATTTATTTAAGAATGTTTCGTAAAAGTGAATTATAGGGTCATCACCTTTCTCTTGTTTGTAAAAATCACTTAATAGTTTTACAGCATCGGCAACATTCAGAACTTCGGCAATATCATCAATTATCACTTCCATTTGTTGCGGTAATCTACCCAAGGAAATATATTCAAAAATATCGCTTAAAATACCTATTGTTGTCGGGATATTATCAACTGCATTTTTTCTGTTAAAAACTTCTTTTGGATTTGCTCTTGTCTTAGCTGCAAACATGCCGTAAGCAATTGTTTGAGAATATAAATCGGCAAATTCATTTTCAGTTAGTCCAGCTATCAAATATTGATGAAATGCATTATAAAATCCACGAATGTAATTTTTTTTGCTTTCATTTTTAAGTTCAATACTAATTATTTCGTCTCTTAAAAACCGTGTTCTTTTGGCAAGTTCTATTGCAAGCGTTTCGGCTTTGAAAATCTTTGGTAACGAAAAATCAAAGAACTTATCTAAAAGTAGTTCAAAATCGGCTTGGTTTTCAATAGGTGGATTTGTTTTTAGTTTTTTTGCGATAAATGGTCGCCCAATTGATACCTTCTCAATCATTTCGCCATTACGATACAATCTAAATTCATAAAAATTGGTTAAAATAACATTTGGAAAAGTTTCAAGATAGCGTTTTAATTGCTCGGAAACTTCAATTCTGTTTAAATCTGTATTTGGAATTTTTGCTTCAATGTATCCTACAATTTTATTATCGCCGTCCCAAACTCTAAAATCGGGGTTTCCTGCTTCTGTCTTTTTTGGTAAAATTGTAACGCTAACGTTCTTATTATTGATAGAATTAGCAAACTCTGTCATCAAAATAGCAACAGCAGGATAGTAGCTCTCTTCTCTTTGGTCTTCATGTGCTGTTGTTTTGGCAATATCTTGTAAATATTTTTTAATCATTTTGCAAATTTATCAATTTATTTTATTTTCACTTAGGTATTTATTTTATTCTTTTAATAATTCTACTTTATGAACTTAAAACTGTTTGATAATTAAACTATTAAATCATTTTTATTAGTATTTCAAATATTTAGTATAATGTATTTAGTTGCTTTTGCCCTTTCGATGGTGAAAAAATCTACTAACGAAATAAAAAAACATTTTAGTTCTACTTTACGAACTTAAAACTATTTGATAATTAAACTATTAAATCAT
>JAOZVK010000052.1 GCA_029938185.1 Bacteroidales bacterium
AAAAAATGCATGATTTTTCAGGGCTAAAAACCCCCAATTATTAACACCCCAGTCTAAGACCTTAGTTGCATATTTTGTTATCTCACGCAACGAATTACATGGTATTGCAGTCTACCTTATAGATAATTTTGTAAATAGACTCGAAAAACCGAACTTAATTATATTATGTGGACTATTTAACCGAAATAATAGAAGGCTGTAAATCAGGCAAAAGAAAATATCAAGAAAAACTCTATAAGATATTTTCTAAGAAAATGTATGCTGTATGCCTAAGATATACAAAAAATAAAGAGGAAGCTGAAGATATTGTTCATGATGGATTTATTAAGATATTTAAAAAAATATCATCATATAAATTTAAAGGCTCTTTTGAAGGTTGGATGAAAAGAGTAATGATAAATATTGCTATTGAGCGTTACCACAAACGAAATCATTTATATCTTGTAAGTGATATTTATGAAACAAACAGTAATATTGCTATTAATGAAGGGATTGAGAACATATCAGCTAAAGAATTATTGGACTATATACAAGAACTTTCTGTAAAATATAGAACAGTATTTAATTTGTATGCAATAGACGGATATTCACATAAAGAAATTGCAGAGATGTTAAATATTTCGGAAAGCACCTCAAGATCAAACCTTTCGAGAGCACGCAAAATGCTAAAAGAAAAAATAATGGATAGTACACTTGTTAATGAATATAAGGGACGTATTATATGTTAGATAATGGTAAAAATATAGATGATTTGTTTAGAGAAAATCTTTTGAATCACGAAGAAGATTTACCCAATTATATTTGGGATAAAATAGACAATGACTTGAAGAAGGACAAACAAG
The DNA here is from genome assembly GCA_029938185.1 of Bacteroidales bacterium. Classification (GTDB taxonomy): domain Bacteria; phylum Bacteroidota; class Bacteroidia; order Bacteroidales; family JAOZVK01; genus JAOZVK01. The sequence goes on from JAOZVK010000052.1 coordinate 843, forward strand.
ATAATAAAATAATGTTTATAATAATTCGTGGGTTGGCTGCAAGTATAATCATACTTATTTCTTTTGGTTTGGGTTATTTGTATTCGCAAAAAACGTTTAATAATCAAATTGTATCTAAAAGAATTATCAGAAAACAAAACAATTCAGATAAGCTTATAACAAGAAATATACATAAAGCTGAAACCAATTTTGAAAAAACTAAATCTAAACAAAAACCCAATAAGACTAAAAAAGCAATTACTAAACAAAAGTTTGTTAATAGCAATACACCTTTAATAGCTAACTCGAAAAAAGCATATTTTAAGAAAGAGTTTTATGAAATAGATAATATTAAAAACTATTATGGTAGTATTTTGGTTGATACTAATATAAAACAAAATGACTCTTTGAATATTAAAAATAAAATAAGCTTAAATAAAGATACTCTTTTTATAGTCACTAATAGTGAATTTATTAAATATAATAAATCAAAAAAGTGGTCAATAAGTGGACAAGTTTCTCCACAGTTTTCATATAACCAAAATAGGCAAAATGGCGAAATTGCAGCAGTATCAGAAGATGGAGAATTATATTCAAGTAATGCTATTAAAGACGAGATTAATGAAACTTCCGAAATAACATATACAGCTGGCATAAATATAAATTATAATATTTCAAAAAAACTAAGTGTCAGAACTGGCATATTTTATTCAAGCAAAAAACAGACAATGAATGGTGTATATTTAAGGCAAGAAACTATTAATGGTAAAAGAAGGCTAAAAAGCACAAGCAATCAACCATATAACGCAACAATAAACACTGACCTGAAACAAGATTTGAAATATATCGAAATACCTGTTATTATCAAATACCGATTATTAAAAAATAAAGCAACTCTGGATATAATTGGTGGTTTTTCTACAAATTTTTTAACACAGAATAATGCATATGTTAAAAAAGAAAATACAAAATACTGGGAAGGCAAAGTTAATAATATAAATGAAACTTACTATGATATTAGACTTGGCTTTGGTTTAAAATATGATTTTTCGAGTATGTTATATTTTAATATTGAACCAACTATAAAGTATGAAATTAATAATTCTATTGGTTTACTTTCCGATAAATCAACTTATGTTATCGCAATGTATGCTGGGATTGGCATAAGGTTTTAGTACTAAAAAAGAAAGGCTCTAAGAACCTTTCTTTTTGGTATACTTTATATCCTTGCCCCATTTGATGCACTTAACATACTCAGACCTCCTGACCTAAGAAAGTATAATAATCACCTCTTGGAAGCCTCGTATGTAGCCGTAGGCGAAATGCTGGGTTTAAAACACGAAATTACAAAACACATCAAAAATTTGCATTTTAAATAAAAATCAATATAATAATAAAAATTATTATATTTTATCATAAATTATTATGGCATTAGAAGATATTCAAAATCAAATTGATGACCCTGAAATACAGAATATTGCAGAAAGATTTCAAAACGATACTAATTTTAAAGATTTAAAAACTAAAAAAAAATCTAAGATTATAGGTATATTTAGTAAGATGATTGAAAAAAAATATAACGAAATATTCCCGATATTATCGCATTTTTTGAATTGTTAAAGCTTAAAATACCTGCGTGCAAATTGGCTAATTATAAATTGTGAATTGCCTACCATAAGTTCCAGAACTTACAAAAAATGAATAGGAAAGTTATTTTTTAACGATTCCCAAAGTTTAAGGTCTTCGACCTATTTATAGTTGCTTATGCATTAGTATAAAAACAACTTAATCACAGAGTTATGAATAAGTAAATGTTGAAAAACTTTTGTAACAGTACTTACTTGAAAGTTAGTCATAAACAAAAAAAAATGTAGAATGTGAAAAAAAAGATATTTCTTTGATAATTAAAGCATTACTTTGAATATTATTTCTGTATAATATATTCTCAGAGTTCACAAAAAATAACATTTTTGAATTTTTACATACAATCATAAGTTAATTTATTTTTTTATTATCCTGAATATGTGTTTATTGAAAAATAATTATTTCCGTATACTTGAGATTATTTTTTCCAATTTTTCAAATTTTTTGAGTTCTGATTCTATACTTTAAATGCTACAATTAATCAAAGTATTGCACCATTATATCATTGAATAATTGTACCATTTAAAGTATAGAACAATATCTTAATGCTAAATATAAAAAGTTGAAAGAGCTAATTTTAAAAAAAAAAGAAATAATATTTATGATTCGAGTGAAAATATAAAAAAAAACACTATATTTGGTGAATTAATACAATAAATTTTAAATTATATGAAAGAATTATACGAAGTATCATTTTCATTTATAAATTTTATACCATCATTATTTTTAGTCCTTACAATATTTTATTGGCTAATAGTAATTGTTGGATTAATTGATATGAATGCTCTTGATTTTGATGTAGATGTCGATGTGGACGTAGATGTAGACGTTGATGCTGATGTTGGTATTGGAGGATTTAGTGGAATACTAACTTTTTTTAATGTAGGTCAGGTTCCATTTATGATATTTTTTAGTCTATTTTCATTACCTTTATGGTTAATATCAGTAATTCTTAATCATTATTTAAACAATTCATCGTTTGTAATATCATTATTATTGTTAATACCCAATATTATAGCAAGTTTGTTTATTGCAAAAATATTAACAAGTCCTTTTGCAAAAGTGTTTAAAAGTATTGATAAAGCTACTGGACAACATGAAGATTTTATTGGAAATGTATGCACAGTAAAAATAAGTGCTGATACTAAAAACAGCGGACAAATAGAGTTGATACACAACGATGCACCAATACTATTAAATGTAATAACAACAAATGGAAAAGCACTAATAGGCGAAAGTGTAATAGTAATTGATTATCTTGAAGAAAAGAATTGTTATTTAGTTGAATCTTATGATGCTTTGATTTAAGGGCATATACTTTAAATGATTCAATGATTCAATGATTCAATGATTCAATGATTCAATGATTCAATGATTCAATGATTCAATGATACAATGATTCAATGATTCAATGATTCAATGATTCAATGATTCAATGATTCAATGATACAATGATACAATTATTCAATGATACAATTATTCAATGATACAATGATACAATGGTACAATGATTCAATGATACAATGGTACAATACTTTGATTAATAATTGATAACAGTTTGTTAATATTAAAACTATAACCATTAAGAGTTAAGTAGTCTTACAAAAGTTTTTTGGCTTTTCTTTTGTACAATTAGCTATATGATAGCAATTTATAAAAATGCGTAAACCACATTAAATAGGTCAAAAACTTGCTTAGTAAAATTATTTATGCATAAGCAACGTAAAAAGGCTCGAAGAGCCAAAATCTTAAACTAAACTTAAATTTTTTAAATTATGATGTTATTAGGAGCAGTAGTAGGAAATGCATTAGCATTTGCAGCAATTGTAATAGCTCTTTTTATTTTAGGGCTTATTGTTTTAATTGTAAAATGGTACAGAAAACCAATTCATGGTAGAGCGATTGTACGAACAGGAGCAGGTGGAACTAAGGTTGCATTCGAAAAAGGAATGTTTGTAATACCAGTTTTTCATAGAATGGAGATTATGGATATTACATTAAAAACCATTACAATATCAAGATTAGGTGTCGATGGTTTGATATGTAGAGATAATATGAGAGCAGATATTAAAGTTGCATTTTTTGTAAGAGTTAATAATACATTTACAGATACCAAAAATGTAGCATTATCAATAGGTTGCAAAAGAGCATCGCAAAAAGAAACCCTCGAAAATCTTTTTGATTCTAAGTTCTCGGAAGCATTAAAAACTGTTGGTAAAAAATTTAATTTTGTAGATCTCTATAATTCAAGAAAAGAATTTAAAGAAGGAATAGTTGGTATTATAGGAAAAGATTTGAACGGATATATACTTGATGATTGTGCTATTGATTATCTTGAACAAACTTCAATAAAATCGCTTAAAAATGATAATATTCTTGATTCGGAAGGTATTAAAAAAATTATAAAACTAACTGCCGAACAACAAATACTTGCTAACAAAATAAAGAACGAAAGAGAAAAAACAATAAAACAACAAGATGTTAGTGCAAGAGAAACAATACTTGAATATGAAAAACAATTGGCTGAAAAAGAGCAAAAACAAAGAAGAGAAATAGAAAATATAAAAGATATTGAACAAGCCGAAATAACAAAAATATCGGAAGAACAAAGACTTATTGCTGAACAAGCCAGGATATCAGCCGAAGAATCAATTCAAATAGCCGAACAAAACAAACAAAGACAAATATTGGTTGCTACTTGGAACAAAGAAAGAATAAATGCAATTGAGCAAGAGAAAGTAGAAAAAGAAAGATCATTGCAAATAAACGAAAGAGAAAGAATAGTTACATTGGCTCAAATAGAAAAAGAAAAAGCTGTTGAAGTTGAAAAAGCCGATATTCAAAAAATTATTCGTGATAGAGTAATGGTAGAAAAAGATGTTGTTGTTGAACAAGAAAAAATAAAAGATACAGAAGCTTATGCATCTGCAGACAGAAAAAAACAAGTAGCCATTACAACTGCTGAAATGCTCGCAGAACAAGAATTAGTTAGACAAATAAAAAGTGCAGAAGCAAACAGGAAATCAACCGAAATTAATAGTGAAGCCGAAAAAATTGCCGAAGAATTTGCAGCACAAAGAAGAATAATTGAAGCAAATGCGTCTTTTGCAGCAGCGGGCAAAGAAGCCGAAGCAACAAAAATACTTGCCGAAGCCGAAGCCGCAAAAGCATCAGCAAAAGGTAAAGCCGAAGCTCAGGTTATTGAAGCCAAAGCAATTGCAAATTTAAAAGATGGAGAATCAATAGCTAAAGTTTTTGAAATGGATGCTCTTGCCGAAGCCAAAGCAATAGAAGCTAAATCTACTGCAAAAGCTAAAGAAATACAAGAAATAACAACTGCCGAAGCTGATGCTCTAAACAAAAAAGGTGAAGCCGAAGCCAATATTAAAAAAGCAATGGGAATATCTGAAGCCGATGCATTGAATAAAAAAGGAGAGGCTGAAGCAAATATATTAAAACAAAAAGGTGAAGCCGAAGCAAGTATTTTGAAACAAAAAGGACTGTCAGAAGCGAGTGTAATAGACGCAAAAGCAGAAGCCGAAAAGAAAAAAGGTTTAGCTGAAGCTGCCGTTATTTCCGAAAAATATGCTGCCGATGCACAAGGTATTGAAAAGAAAGCCGAAGCAATGAAAAAACTTGATGGTGTAGGCAAACAACACGAAGAGTTTAAACTTCAACTTAATAAAGATAAAGAAATTGAACTTGCTCAAATTAATATATGGAAAGATATTGCAAATGCACAAGCTAAAGTTATTGGTGAAGCTGTTAAATCCGCTAAAATAGATATAGTTGGTGGAGAAACAATGTTCTTCGAAAAAATTATTGGAGCTTTTTCATATGGCAAAACTCTTGATACTTTTGTAAACAAATCAAGTGTACTGAATAGTGTTAAAGAAAAATTTATTCCAACTGTTGAGAAAAATAATATTGTTGAAGAAAATATTGAAGACATAGAAGAAAACAACGAGATAATAGATGAAACTGTAGAGACAGGTGATAATGAAAATTTAGAATCAAACAGCGAGCCTGTTGATAAAAAAAGCAGTGTGATGGATGATATTAAAGAAATTGTTTTGAAATATGCATTTATGGTCGATGGGTTTAAAGATATGAGAATTTCTACTCTATTAAAGAAATATGTTGAGAGAATGACTGACAGAAAAATGAGAAATTATATTAAAGATCTAATAAAATTGGCAGAAGAACATGGTATTGATAATTTAATTGTTAAAACTTTAAACGTTAATAATTAATGTATTCCATAAAAGTCTTAGTGTAGTAAATCCTATTAAAATAAAGTAAGTTAGGCTTTCATATTGCTAAAACCTGCAAGGTTTTCAAAACCTTGTAGGTTTATGTTTAAAAAAGCCACGCAGAAACTTTATTAAGGTAATTTATTGATTAAAAGCATGTATCTAACAACGTAAAATAGGTCGAAGACCATTAAATAATAACAGATGGCTGATATAATTGTAGAAACTCAGGAAGAAAACAGTGATTTTAAATTAGAAACTGGTGCTTATGAAATAATAAGAAACCGCCTAACAAAACATTCAAAAGAACTACAAACACAACTCAATACATTAAATGCCGAAAGAAAAAGAATTTTCGGTTCAATTGATTTTAGCTTAATAGCTACCGAAAGGATAATAACAGATAATGCTTGTATTCCTGCAGATATGGAACCTATAGGGCATTCATTTATTTTTGGATACAATGTTGCAACCAAATTAAAAGATATTGATATTGCTGATGTTTTTAGTATTTATAGTTATGAAAATCATTTATTTCATAAAAAAAATCTTGATTTAATTTCAGACGAAAAGTTTATTTATGATTTCAATGAAATGTATAAATATTATAAAAATACACGTTTTGCGAAATTTGCAGTTGTAGGAACGAGCTTTTTTATGATTTTCAGAATTAGCAAAGGTATTGATGATATTAAAGCATTCAAATGGGACATTATAGAAAATGAGTTACAATATGTAGATGATAGAAGTGCCTATGAATTTAAATTCCCCAAGCAACACGAATTTAAATGGACTAAAACAAATAGAGATATGTATGTTGAGGGCAAATTCCCCCATATTTCTATTGATAATCAAATATTTGTTGAAACTACTGAGGGCGATTTAACTATAAAAATAGAAAACAATACAAACTCTGGCGATGGAATATATACCGAAGATGTTTTAGAAAAAAGTCAGACTCTTGACGATGCCGAATTTCATTACTCAATTTTAGGAAATATAATAATACTTAGAATTAGACCATATCAGGAAAAAAAATACAGACATATTGTATATAACTCAAAAACACAAACTGCCGAAAGAATTGATGCTATTAGCGAAGCATGTGTTTTGCTACCCGATAATCATGGAATTATTTTTTCGCATGGATACTATCTTCAAACAGGTGAGTTTAAGTTTTTTGAAAAAGAAATTGATAATCTTGTATTCGAAAAACGTATTGTTTCACCAAATGGCGAAGATTATTTATATACATTTTACGAAAAAGCAACAGGTGTTTATGTTTTAATGACTTATAATCTGATTGAACAAAAAATTGATACCCCCATTATTTGTAATGGCTTTTCGATATTTGATAATGGCGAAATGTGTTATTTTAGAAGCGATGGAGAATCAAAAAAGCATCACGTTATACAAATCTGGCGTACAACTTTTGTTCACGCAGATTATGATATGGTTGTTGAAAAGAAATCGTATATATATAAGCTTGGAAACAAAGATATTGTAAAAGCTATGTCAGAATGTTTTGAGCTGCTAAATTTGGCTCAGAAAAAAGATAGTTATACAAACCTATATGTTGATATTGTTAAAAAAGCGGCAAATGTAATTGATTCATATTATTGGATAGGACATAAAGATGCATACGAACTTAGCATTCCTCTTCAGTCAATAAAAGATACTGCCTCATCGGCTATTGATGAGTATGAAAAGGTTGTAAAAATAAAACAAAATACAAAAGATGAGATTGAACGTGTAAGTTCATTATCAGAAGAATTATTACTTAAAATAAGCCGAAACAGACCCACTAATATTAATAATTTTGTAGAATTTTTGGCTGATTTAAGAAAACTAAGAGGTGAACTTATTTCTTCAAAAGAGCTTAGATATATTAATGTAAATATAATTGAGTCTTATGAAAATAAGCTTGAAGAAAAAACTAACAGTTTATCGGAAGATTGTGTAAGATTTTTGCTTCAGGAAGATTCCTTGACTCCTTACTACGAACGAGTCGAACAAATTAGAGAAGATGTTGATAATATTGGAAAAGTTGTTGATGCCAATAAAATAAATGATTTGATTGCTAAAGTTTCGCAAGAGCTTGAAATGTTAATTGAAATTGTAAGTAATCTAAAAATAGAAGATGCAACTCAAACAGCAAAAATTATTGATAATATATCTTCTATTTATTCAAATTTTAATCAAATAAAAGCAGCTTTACGTCGAAAACGAAAAGAGCTATTAAGTATTGAAGGAAAAGCAGAATTTACATCTCAAATAAAACTGATAAGTCAATCGGTTATTAATTATCTTGATTTGTGCGATACTACCGAAAAAACCGATGAATATCTTACTAAATTATTAGTTCAGTTAGAAGAACTTGAAGGGAAATTTTCTGAATTTGACGAATTTATTAGCGAAATAATGATTAAACGTGAAGAAATTCATAATGCTTTTGAACTACAAAAACTCCAATTAATAGAACGACGTAACAAAAGAGCAAGTACTTTGCAACAATCTGCAAATCGAATTTTAAAATCGGTAAATAGTAAAATCAAAAAATTTGAAACAGTTAGCGAAATAAACGGCTATTATGCATCGGATTTGATGATTGATAAAATTAGAAGTATAGTTAAGCAATTACTGGAACTCAATGACTCTGTTAAAGTAGATGAAATACAAAGTAAGCTAAAAACTGTTAAAGAAGATGCTATAAGACAACTGAAAGACAAAGCCGATTTGTATGTTTCTGGTAAAAATATTATTAAATTCGGTAATCATCAATTTACAGTTAATACTCAGCCACTTGGTCTATCAATGGTACATAGAGACAGAATGATGTATTATCATTTGTCGGGAACAGGTTTTTACGAAAAAGTTGAAAATGAAGAATTTAATATATTAAAAGAATTTTGGGGACAAAATATTGTTTCCGAAAATAAAAAAGTATATAGAGCCGAATATTTAGCTTATAAAATTTTAATTATAAGTCTAACAAATACTGAAGTTACTTTTGAAAATATCAAAAATTTTGATGATGAACAGCTTTTAGAGCATATTCAAAAATATATGTCGGTAAAATATTCCGAAGGATACGTAAAAGGTATTCACGACCACGATGCTATGATGATATTAAAATCAATTGTAGATATACGTTCTAAAGCCGATTTATTGAGATATTCGTCAGTATCAAGAGCTTGTGCCGAAACATATTGGAAGTATTTTATTGATAAAAAAAGTAAAGCCAGTTTGCAAAGTCAGTTAAAAGGCACAGGATTAATACTTAATACTTTTCCAACTACCAAAGAATTTGAAGGTTTAATAAAAGATATAGAAAATGAAATAAGTAATTTTATTGATGAAACAAAATTATTTGATTCACAAGTAAAACATGAAGCAGCAGAATATTTATTTTACGAATTATCAAGAGGTAATACTTTTGTAATAAGTAAATTAGCTATTGACTTATATAATAAATTTGCCAACTACCTTAAAGTAAATATAATTTATGATAAATTTTACAAATCGGTAGAATTGCTACACAATAGTCCGTTACTTCAATACAAATTAATTAGAAATTGGGTTAAAGCATATATTAATAATTTTGGTGTAAACGAACTATCAAAATATACAGATGAAGTTGTTATAAGCCTAATGACAGCATCAGTTGAAACGAAAATAACCATAAATGCAAATCTTGAACTTGAAATAGAAGGACTGGAGGGTAGTCATAGTCTAATTAAAGAACAAAAATACATGTTAAAGTATAATGAGTTTATGCTTAAAATGTATAATTTTGAAAACACATCAGTTCCCGACTTTAAGAAATATCAAGACCTGAAAAAGAGTTTAACAGTTTCGTTTGAAGATGATCTTCGTTTGAACGAATTTAAACCAAGAGTAATGAGCTCCTTTGTTAGAAATAAGCTTATTGACAAAGTATACTTACACTTGATAGGTAATAATCTGGCAAAACAAATAGGCACAGCCGGCGAAGGAAAAAGAACAGATTTAATGGGTTTGTTGCTACTAATATCTCCTCCTGGATATGGTAAAACAACCTTGATGGAATACATAGCAAGTAGATTGGGTATTATTTTTATGAAAATAAACGGACCGGCTTTAGGTCACGAAATAACTTCGGTAGACCCAAATGAAGCAACAAATGCAACATCAAAAGAAGAACTCGAAAAACTTAATTTAGCATTTGAAATTGGCGATAATGTAATGATTTATCTTGATGATATTCAGCATTGTAACCCTGAGTTTTTGCAAAAATTTATTTCACTCTCCGATGGTCAGCGAAAAATCGAAGGTATATATAAAGGAAAAAGTAAAACATACGATTTCAGAGGGAAAAAAGTATGTATAATTATGGCAGGAAACCCATATACAGAAAGTGGCGACAAGTTTCAAATACCAGATATGCTTGCCAATAGAGCCGATATTTATAATCTTGGTGATATTCTTGGAGACACCGAAAGCGAATTTTTATTGAGTTATATCGAAAATAGTTTAACATCAAACTCTGTATTAGGTAAACTATCGGGCAAAAGTCAAAAAGATATTTACAGTATTTTACAAATAGTTGAAACAAACAGCAGAGAGGGTATTGATTTTGAATCAAATCATACTTCCGAAGAATTAAATGAATATATCTCTGTTTTTAAAAAGCTTATAACTGTGCGTGATGTTATTTCAAAAGTTAATCAGCAATATATATACTCGGCAGCACAATCAGATGAATATAGAGTTGAACCGTCTTTCAAACTTCAAGGCTCATATAGAAATATGAATAAATTGTCCGAAAAAATTCTTCCAATAATGAATGATGCCGAATTGGAAACTCTTATTTTGGCACACTACGAAAGCGAATCGCAAACATTAACAACAGGTGCAGAAGCAAATTTATTAAAATTTAAAGAAATTATAGCTAAACTTTCAGACAAAGAAAAAGAAAGATGGGAGCATATAAAAGATATTTTTCTTAAAAACAAAAAAGTAGATTTAGGTGGTCAAATCAAAAGTATAACTAAACAAATGGAAGCAATATCGGATGGTTTAAATTTTATTGGTTCGAGTCTTAAAAAGTAAGGTCTTTGACCTTTTTTAATGTTGGTTATGTATTTTTGTAAACTATTATCATGTAGCCAATTGTGTGAAAATAAATATTGGAAAACTTTTGTAAGGCTATTTACTTTAGCTGTTTGGGAATTTCACGCTATATGGCTATTTATTTTGTTAAAAGTTGCCTAATAATTTATTTGAAGGTGTTAATGTTAAAATAGCTTCATATTCTATTTTTTCATTACTGACTTTATCTGAATTGCCAAATTCTTCGGTTAATTTTCCTTCTTGATTGTAGGTAAGTATATATTGAAATTCTTGTCCGTTACTCTCAAACTCTCTTGATTTATTTTCCAAATACTCATATAAGTGAACAAATTGAGCTTTATCAACACCGTCAAAAATTCCATCATGAACCAAAAAACGAGGTGCATTCAAATTTTTATACATTGAATTAAATAAAACAGAAATATCATATATTAACGTTCTCACATTATTTTTTCCTTTTCCAAACATTGTAGAATTTTCTAAAAAACTAATTGCTATTTTTGATTGCTTGCTTGTAGAACCAATATCAAAAATAGATGTTGTGTTTTTTAATTCTGGATATATTGCATTATATGTTTCATGAATTATATTTGAAAGTTTGTATGTGTAATTACTTATTTCTGTTTCAAATTCAAGGGCTTTTACTTCAAGTTTCTTTATTTCAACTTCAATTTCTGTTTGTTCTTTTTTAAGGTCTCTGTATATATCAACTTTTCCTTTAAGTTCTGATAGCTCATTTTTCTTTTCCGTTAATCTATAATGAGCTTCCGATAAATCTTCAATTGCTTTTTCATTAGATAGAAAATCGAATATTTTTTTACGCTTATTTTCTATTTCATTAATTTCTTTTTTTCGCTTGTCAATAGATTTTTTTAATTCAGTTATTTCGTTAGAAATGAATTCTTTTCTTGAACTTATTAAGTCTTTTTTGAATTTAATTGTTTCGTCTAATGTCTTTTTTACATTTTCGGCAAGAAGTATATTAAATTCTTTGTAGAGTTGTTCAACTCTTTTTGTTTGTATTCTTGTGTCATCAAATTTTACACTATTATCATAGCTTTCAATACGTTTTTTGTCGCTATAATTCTCAAACCAAAGTTGTTTTATTTTTGCGGTATATTCATCTGCTTTTTTTTCATCAACGGCATAATTTTCTTGTAGTTTGAAACTTCTTATTGCTTTGTCTAATTCTTCATATTCACGTTGCAATTTGTTTATATTACTTGTAATTGTGGCTTGTTTTGTGTCTGAAAGACTTAAATCATATTTTTCTTCAAAAAATGCTTTTATTCCTGTTATTGCAGGTTCAATGTTTTTTAATGCGTTTTGATATTTAAAGTTTTCGTGTGATATAGTGTTATTTATATCCATAAGAAACAAATGATATTGATTTAATTCTGTTTCGTTTATTTCTTTTATGTATCGCAATGGGTCAGTAAATGCTTCTTTTTTATATTTGTGAATTTTAAGAAAAAAAGGCGTTAATTTACGCAACCATTGGTCTGAAAAATGACCAGAATAATTATCCTTTTTAAAAATTATATTGCAAAGTGCAGTTTTTAGTTCTTTTAATGTATATGGTGCAAGTTTTGTGTTGTTCTTTGAAAATAAAATATCTTTGTTTGGATTATCAAAAGACCGCTTTATTGTATATTCTGTATTTGCAATTTTAAAATCTAAAATAACAGTTTTTTCTTTTAAATATCCTTTATTATATGCCGCAAATAATCTTTTATTGCTCTTATTATAATTTGAGAGTAAGGCAAAATCAAGTAAATCTAAAAAAGTAGACTTACCAATATTATTTAGTGACCTTTTGGACTGTGTAGATTTTTCTTTTTTTCCGAAAATAAAATTTATTCCGGGTTTAAATTTTACTGGTTCAAAAGTTTTAGGTTCTGTATATAATCTTTCTAAATACATTATTTTTTTAGATATATTTGAAATTCACTTTTATCAATAATCTCTGATAGCCACAAAAAAGTTAGAGTATCATAATAAGTATCAAAATTTATGTTTTTTTTCTTTTTAATTTTTTGATAAAGATTTTCAATATTAAATGACTGATTTTTTAGCAAATTGATTATTTCCGAACCAATTACCAAAATATTTTTGTTTAAATTTTCGTATTTTGAAGGAATAATCATAAATCTAATGTTAATTGTTTATTATTAGTTTCTTCGTCTGTTTTTTTTCCAATATCGCAAAATTCAAAAAAATATAAAACTATGAGTTTTGCATTAAATATATAACTTGTATTGTGCTGTTTGTTAATATGTAGCAATTCTTTTGCAATTTCAGTAAAAACATTAAAATTTTTTATTCTCGTTTCAGTATTTTCAGTATTTTGGATATTACAATATAAATCTTGTATTTTATCTCTTAATCCGTCAATTCTTAAAGGATTTTCCAGTTTTTCAATTTCTATAAACTCACGAATGATATATTCATATTTTAAATAATTAGAAATTAGTTGATTTACCCTTTTTTGTTGATTACCTTCAAAATTTATTCTTATTTTTTTTGCTATTTTGATGCCATCTGCTTCAAATTTTCTTTCTGCTTTTTCTAAATCAATTTTCTCTTTGTAAATATAATCAAAAATTTCATCAAGTATTGTTCTGTTAGCTTCAAAAGTTGCTTCAATGAATTTTTCGGTTAAATTTTTTAGATAATTTTCTAATTGGGCTGTAATTTGTTCAATTACTGTATCAGGAACGTTAAATTTATCTTTTTCATACTTTGCTTCATGCTCTGCTTTCCATTTTTTTAGTAATTTAATTGAATATTTACCTTCATTTTCCTTATTATCAATCGTTTTGTGGTGTTCGTAACACAAAAGCATTAAATTTGGAAAATCTGCTCTTTTCTTGTCTGAAATTTCAGGATAATATCTTGCCCCACCTTTGTTTGCAGCTTGAATATGAGCAATTTGTCCAATTACAGTTATACCATCATCCGCTATCAATTTATTTGTGCATTCTGGAAAAGCACATTGATTACCTGAAAGCATAAATAATCTTTTTTTTGTTGGGGCTTTGTAATATCTTGATTTATTGCTCATCCGATTTTTTAATTTTATTTTGCAAAAATAATATTTTTAATTTATTTATTTGTTATTACTGTTTTTTTTTGTTAACCATATCGTATGTGTTTGTCTATGGTTCCAACATTCTATTATAGTATTGGAACATGTTTTGCTAAATATCTGTATTTGTGCTGTATATAGTATATATATTTATATGGCACAAACACGGAATGTTTGCACCACTATGTAGAACGAATGTTTTTTGATTTATCTGGTAGAATACTGTCCTAAATATTTATATTGTCAATTTGTGTATAAATCTTAAACATTATATTAGTACAAAATAAAACTTTTGTAAATATACAAATTTTTCTCAAAACAAAGACAAAATAATTTTTATAATCAAAAAAATATTACTAAATTCTCCTTATTAATGTTAAGCAAAATATAACAACAGCTTAATAAAACTTTTGTGAGACTACATATATGGCGCTTGGTTTAATTCGTCCACCGCACAAATACATTATTTTATTCATTGTTTTGCTGTAATTTCATTTTAGAAATTTCGATAGCTCTGTGCATTTTGTCTATAAACCATTGTTTATCAGGCAGCTCGTTTAGGTATTGGGCTACTCGTATGTTTTCATCTCCTAACAACAACAGTTCAATATGTTCGGTATTTCCTTCGCTGCAAAGCAATAAGCCTATTGGCGTTTTTTCGTGTTTTTGTTGCTCGTAAGTATCCTTACAAAAGTTTTTCGATATTTGGTTTTGTACAATTAACTACATGATAGTAATTTACAAAAATGCGTAAGCCATATTAAATAGGTCGAAGACCTTACTTTTGCAAATAGCGTAGGTATAATTCCATCTGTGCTTTATACTTAGGTTTAAATTTGCCAATTTTTAAATCAATAAGCACAAGTCGGTTTAGCTTTCGGTGGTAAAACAAGAGGTCGAGATAATAATCAACAGCATCAACAGAAATTCGTTTTTGCCGTTCCAAAAAAGCAAAATCACTACCCAGTTCCATTATAAATTTTTCTAAATGACTGATAATTGCATTTTCCAATTCTTTTTCGGTATGTAGATTGGGTAATCCTAAAAAATTGAGTACATAACTATCTTTAAACACCAAATCAGGATTTGTAATTGCCTCTGTAGATACTTTTTGAAGTTCTTTTTTTATTTCATTTTCAGATTTCTTTGCTATAGCCGAACGTTCAAAAGCCATTGTATCAATTTCATCTCTAAGTTTTCGTACACTCCATGTCTGCTTTGCAGATATTACGGTGTAATATAGTCGTTTTGTTTTGTTTTCAACAGCAGCCAGTTCAATCAAATGACTCCAGCTCAATTGTTGCGACAGTGTCGCAATATTTCCATCATCAAAGGCATTTGCAACTTTGCTCATACGTGTTAATGCAGAATAGGAGTAACCTTTTCCGTGTTTTTTTGTCAATTGTTGCGACAATGTCGCAAGTATTTTAGCAGCGTATTTTAATTTGTTATACTTTTTTAATTCGGTGTTAATATATTTGCCAATAGACCAATATAAGGATGTTGTTTCAGCATTTAGAAATATAGCAACTCTTTTTTGTGCAATTTCAATCAAGCCATTAATGCCTGCAAATAAGTTGTTGCTGTTGTTGATTATTGCAATTTTATCATTTCTCTTCATTGGTATAACACTTTTTTTGAGTTTAAAAGTAATTTGTTAAAATGCAAAAATATCTGTTTTAATATCTATCAATTACGTAGTGATTTAATTAGAAGTATTTTGTGAAATTTATTTATTAGCCTATTTGGGTTTCTCTAATTATCTTGATATAAACATCCGTAAATATACAAATTTTCTTCAAAACTAAAACAAAATAATTTTTATATTCAAACAAAAATTACTAAATTCGCCACTTATATTGAGCAAAATATAACAATAGCTTAATATACCGTTCTTTGAATTTATATTGAAAACTTATTTTCTTTTACAAAAAAATCGTCAATTTAGTTGCTACAAGAAATAGGTGCTTTTACCTCTGTGAGGTTAGCCGTACTTATTTGTAGCGTGGTGTTTGACGATACCTTTTGTAAAAATAAGTCACGGTTTTTTTTATTTATTAATTTAAAACAAAAATATGGAGTGAAATAGTCGGCAGTTCACAGTTGGCAGCCAGTTTACGCAAGAGAAAATGGCTAAGAAAAAAAGGCTGAAGACTGAGAACTGAAAACTGAATACTAAAAAAGGGCAAAAGCCCAAATTATTAATCAATTAAATTTTATAATTATGTCAAAAAAAGTTCCAAACCCAAATGGGAAAAAAGGAAGCCTAGAGCATCAGGCAAAGATTAAAGAGATTGAGAAAAATCTTGAAAAACTCGGTTTTACTGTTAAACTTGAGTATTATATTAAGACAATGGCAGGTATGAAAAACCGCTATGTAGATTTGGCTGCTTTCGAAAAACGCACAAAGCGTTTAGTAGAACTTCACCAAGTTGGTAAAACTAAAGCAAACGGCGAAGCCGTTAAGCGCAAACAAGAAGCAATAGAAGATATTAAAAAAACAACTGGAAAAGATGTAATTTTTCATGCTTTTAAAATATTACTTATTATCAGTACTATTGCAACAAGCACATATTATTTTTTAATTAACAACTAATAACTAACACCTAATAACTATTTTATATGAAAAAGAAACAATTGAATTTTTATCTTTTGCCCAGTGAGTTTGAGGCATTTGAAAGTTATTTAAAACAAAATGATTTACAGATAATTGGTTCGCCAATAGAATCGGAAAAAACTAAGTTTGTTGAATCTTTAGAAAAAGCAAATGGTTTTGACAAGTTTTATATTGTTGGCAAAGAGCATACAAGCCTTATAAAAACAAGATTTGTAAAACAACAAAACTATTATGTTGTTGATGTAACAGAGTCGGCAATAGTGGAGCTTGACACAGGGTTTTTGAACAAAGAAGAAAACACGCTTACTCGTGGTCGTTTGTTTTTTACTTACGAAAGTAGTTCGAATACAGCAAAACCAAAAGAATTTACAGAAAGTTCAGAAGCTTTGCTAAAATGGTTTAAACATGAATATAAAACTAATGATTACAAAGATTATAAACCGATAATAGTAAGCAAAAATGTACAGGAATGGATACGAAAAGAAGATGGCAAACTTATTGATAATTAATATTTAAGAATTATCAAATAATAATTTATTTTATTGGAACTAAAATAAATTTTGTTGCCACCTTCACTCTTTTTATTACCGCAAATATATGAATTTTTATTCTATATGTTTGCGGTTTTTGACTCTTCGAGTCTTTTAATATTATTGATTTGCAGATTTAATAAGGTCTTTGACCTCAGAACTCACAAAAAGCGTCAAATTGAACAAAAACAATGGCAAATTAAAATGA
>JAOZVK010000420.1 GCA_029938185.1 Bacteroidales bacterium
AGTTTTTTATTAGTTCCTAAAATGTTTTTTTATTTCGTTAGTAAGTTTTTTTGCCTTGAAAGGGCATAAGCATTAACATGGGGCAACGTCCTATGTGTAAATACATTCGTAAGCAAAACGCCCTGAAAGGGCAAAAGCAACACAATTAAAAAAAAGAATAAAATTAGAACTAATAATATTGTAATAATTTATTAATTTTTATAAACCCAGACTAATACATTAATTTCATTAAATAAATAAAATATATAATCACCTGATATTCCAATTGCTAAAAATCTATGGGGTATTTGACATGATTACAATTGGGGGGACTACCTATAGGGACTCTAATTGCTCATTCGCAATTAATCCAAAGACATTTAACTATCGTATAAGGTCTTCGACCTATTTAATGTAACTTACACATTTTTATAAATTGCTATTATGTAGCCAATTGTACAAAAATAAATGCCGAAAAACTTTTGTTAGGGTACTTAGCTCTTGTCTTGGGCTAAATCATACTCCTCATTCTGTACTTATTTTTTCAAGCTATAAAGATAAAAAAATATAACTATCATTTTTTTTTGCAAACATACAAGGGCAAAAAAAAAAGATAATTGAGAAATAAAAATTCAAAATACTAACTTTTTTTTTAAATAAAATAATTTAGAGTGCTAAACATCGTATTTTTAACAGATTTTGACTTAATAAAACTCTGTGATACTATGTGGTTAAAACTATAATACAAAAAAAACGAGCCAAACTAAAGAAATTTTTGGAACTAATAAAAAACTTAAATAAACTATTTTTGCTCGTATTTTTATAAGCCCAGCGTGTAGCCTAAAATTAGGTCGAAGACATTATTATAATATTATGCAACACGAAGTTTTTTATCATTTGTATGTTCTATTTTATTTTTAGCATATCCTTCTGTAACAACAAATTTCTTTTTATTTTCAGAAGGTAAGTCATACATAATATCAATCATTATTGCTTCACAAATAGAACGTAAACCTCTTGCTCCAAGCTTGTATTCTACTGCTTTATCAACAAGATATTCCAATGCAGGCTCTTCAAAACTAAGATCAATGTTATCCATTTTGAAAAGCTTGATATATTGTTTTGTAAGAGCATTTTTTGGTTCAACCAATATTCGTTTTAGTGCTTCTCTATCAAGAGGATTCAAGTATGTTAAAACTGGTAATCTTCCAATAATTTCTGGAATTAGCCCAAATGATTTTAAATCTTGAGGTGCTATATATTGCAACAAGTTTTTTCGGTCGATTGCTTCAGTTTCCTTACTTGCACTATATCCTACAAGTTTAGTATTAAGTCTGTTTCCTATCTTTTTTTCGATACCATCAAATGCACCTCCACAAATAAATAATATATCTTTTGTGTTTACTTGTATCATTTTTTGATCAGGGTGTTTTCGTCCTCCTTGTGGAGGAACATTTACTTCTGCACCTTCAAGAAGCTTTAGTAATCCTTGTTGGACACCTTCTCCGGAAACATCTCTGGTAATTGAGGGGTTATCACCTTTTCGTGCTATTTTATCTAATTCATCAATAAAAACAATACCTCTTTCGGCTGCTTTGATATTATAGTCTGAAGCTTGCAGTAATCTAGTAAGTAAACTTTCAATATCTTCACCAACGTATCCTGCTTCGGTTAATACTGTTGCATCAACTATCGTGAATGGAACTTGAAGCATTTTAGCAATAGTACGTGCTAATAATGTTTTACCTGTACCAGTTTCACCAACTAGTATTATGTTTGATTTTTCGATTTCAATTTCATCATCTGACTCGCCTTGAGATAAGCGTTTATAATGATTGTAAACAGCAACAGACAAAACCTTTTTTGCATCTTCTTGACCAATAACATAACTATCTAGGAAACTCTTTATTTCACGAGGCTTTAGTAGTCTAATATCTTTAATATCAAAACTTTGTTCTGTATTGGTTTCTTCAAGTAATATTTTGTATGCTTGTTCGATACAGCTGTTGCATATATGTCCTGATACTCCGGCTACCAACAAATCAACATCTTTTTTGGCTCTTCCGCAAAATGAACATTTATCCATATTTATAAGTATATATAATTTGTATTCTAAAACTTTGTTTTTATAACAATGTTATTTTATAAGTTAGTGTAATTTATTTATAAGTACTATTACAAAAGTTTATCGACATTTGTTTTTACACAATTATTTGTATAACAATATTTTACAAAAATGCGTAAGCCACATTAAATAGGTCGAAGACTTTAGTTATTAATTGATGGTTAAAACTACTTTAAAACAAGACTGTCCAACCATACACGTTGTAGTCCACATTTACGAGAGTTTTCATCTATTTGAAGTAAAGCTTATTTCTCGATACAATATATTTCAAATATACTCTAAACGGTTATAGTTTTAACATTAACAAACTATTATCAATTATTAATCAAAGTATTGTACCAATGTATCATTGAATAATTGTACCATTTAAAGTATAATTTGTAAGCAAAACCAAATAGCTTGAAGACCTCTATTTTGTTCTTTCTAAAACGTCATCAATCATTCCATACTCTTTGGCTTCGGCAGATGTCATCCAATAATCTCTATCAGAGTCTTTTTCAACTTTTTCGTAAGGAACTCCACTATGATAAGATATAATTTCGTATAATTCGCGTTTTAATTTTTGAATCTCTCTAACAGTTATTTCTATATCTGAAGCTTGTCCTTGTGCTCCACCCATAGGCTGGTGAATCATTATTCTTGAATGTTTCAAAGCAGTTCTTTTTCCTTTTGTTCCAGCAGTTAGTAGTACTGCTCCCATTGATGCTGCCATACCTGTGCACGTAGTTGCTACATCAGCACTAATGTATTGTATTGTGTCGTATATACCTAAACCTGCATGTACTGAGCCTCCGGGTGAATTAAAGTAAATCTGTATATCTTTTGAAGGGTCAGTAGATTCTAAAAATAATAGTTGGGCTTGAATTATATTAGCTACATAATCGTCAATTGGCAGTCCCAAAAATATAATTCTATCCATCATTAGTCTGGAAAAAACATCCATTGATGCAATGTTTAATTGACGTTCTTCAATAATTGTTGGGGATATATAATTACTATGTATTGACGTATATTTGTCATATATTAAGCTGCTTATTCCCATATGTTTAGTCGCATACTTCTTAAATTCACCTTTGGGTATCATAATTCAATTATTTTAATAATTTGTTTAATAAACTTATTAATATTATAAAATCATACAAATTTAGTGTTTTTTTTTAGATTTAAAAACAAAAAAAGTTGGATTACAATAAAATGCAAGCCAACTAATATATACCGTATGTAATGTTTATGCTAATTTATAAAATTCTTCAACATTAATGTCTTTATATTCTAATATTACTTTATCTTTAAGGTTATCTCCAATTTTCAATGAAGTAATTTGATTGTATATATTATGTTTTGTATTTTCATCTTTAAGAGATTGTTCTACTGTTTCAACAATAAGATCGTATTTTATCATTTCAGCTGGGAAACCATATGATATATATTGTTTGTATGTATCATTAATTGCGAAATTTTTTATTTCTTCTTCAGATATTTTTATTTCAAAGTTTTCAGATAAGCGTGAAAGTATTACATCTTTTTTTATTGAATCCTGAATTTTAGTATATTCTTCTTCAATATTATTTTCTGTAATATTTTCGTTACCTTGAATAAGTAGTCTTTTCAGAAATGCATCAGGAAGTTTAAACTCAATAGATTCAACTAATTTTTTTTGAATATCAAATTTATATTTTAAATCACTTTCTCTATTGTAATGTTCAACTAATTGCTCTTTAACTTTATTATTGAACTCTTCTTCAGAACTTACTGTTTCTTTTCCAAATACATTGTCAAATAGTTCTTGATTTAAATCTGATTTAGCAAACTCTTTTATTTCTTTAAGTTCTATCCTAAAGTTAGGATTTAGCTTTGCTATATCTTCTTTTTTTATTTTAAGCAAACTTGCTACTTCTGTATCATTTGGGAAAGCTTTTTTAACATCAAAATCAATTGAGTCATCAATAATTTTATCAATAAAAAGTTTCTTTATATCTTTATCTTTTATAAATTTTGTATATATTAATGCATCATTGACGGAAATTCCATCATCAAGTATTTCATTATTAGCATTTAATTGAGTTAATACACCTTTTACTGTTGAGTTATCATTAACTTTCTCAGCTTCATTATATTTACCAAATTTTTCAGAATAAGCATCTATTTGGTTTTTTACAATATTTTCATTAATTACAATATTATAGTACGGTACCTCAATTAAGCTATAATCAGCACTAATAGTGGGATACAATGCTATATCGTAATGAAACTCAAGGTCTGTATAATTTTTAAAGTCAATAGTTGTTTTCTTTGTCTCAGATTGAAGAGGTTGTCCAAACATTTTTATATCTTCATTCTTAATGTATTCTTCCAAAGAAGTATTTATAATTTTAGTAATTTCTTCACCAAAAGCAGATCTTCCATACATCTTTTTTATAAGACTTATTGGTACATTACCTTGTCTAAAACCTTTTAAATTTGTTTTTTTTCTAATATCTTTTAAAGAGTTTTCTACATTTTGTTTGTAGTCTTCTTTACTTATAAATAATGTAAGCTCTGTATTAAGCTCATCTGTTGTATTTAATGTAATATTCATTCTTGTTGTTTTTCATTTAAAAAAACCGCCTATACATCACTTTTTTGCATGCAAAGACGGTTTATGATTAAAAATTGTGCGGATGAAGGGACTCGAACCCCCACGCCTCTCGGCACTAGATCCTAAGTCTAGCGCGGCTACCAATTACGCCACATCCGCAAAAGATGTTGCAAAGGTATTTAAAAAATTTAAAATAAAAATTTATTTCTATTTTTTTTCATGTTTTTTTGCATTTTTCATAAACCAGTAAAAGTACTTGACACTTTTTTGCAGAAAATAAATAAAGAAAAATGAATATTGAATATTGAAATATTTAAAGAATTATAAAAAGCAATTAATTAATTTAAAGATGATTTGTAATTGTATTAAAAGTTGCTATATTTTTTTTTACTTCTTTGCGGTTAAAAAGCGGCTAACTTAAAACTGGCAGCCAAATTTATTATATACAAAAATTAAAGCACAAAATTATAAATCATTGTGGATATATAATTTATTTGTTCATTCCATGTCAGTTTAATATGCAATCGGAATAAAATCTGGGGTGTTGTTAAATTCCATAAATTCCTCA
>JAOZVK010000421.1 GCA_029938185.1 Bacteroidales bacterium
TTGCGAATGCATTTATACATAGGGCGTTGCCCCATGTTAATGCTTATGCCCTTTCAGGGCTAAAAAACTTACTAACGAAATAAAAGGACATTTTAGGAACTAATAAAAAACTTAAATAAGCTATTTTTGCTTGTATTTTTATAAAACCAGGTGTAAACCAATTCGTAATTCGTAATTTATAATTTCTTTATCTTAATAATCCTCTTGAAATTACAATTTGTTGAATTTCAGAAGTACCTTCATAAATTTGAGTCAATTTTGCATCACGCATTAATCGTTCTACATGATACTCTTTCACATAGCCATATCCACCATGAATTTGAACAGCCTCAGTAGTTACCCACATTGCAGACTCGGCAGCAAAGTATTTAGCTATTGCACTTGCATGGCTATAGTCTTTGCCTTTATCTTTTAGCCAAGCAGCTTTGTATACAAGTAAGCGTGAAGCTTCAATTTTAGCTTCCATTTCGGCAAGTTTAAAAGCAATTGCTTGATGATTTGCAATGGCTGTACCAAAAGCTTTTCTTTCTTTTGCATATGCAATTGACAAATCCAAAGCACCTTGAGCTAATCCAAGAGCCTGAGCAGCAATACCAATACGTCCACCATTTAAAGTATTCATGGCAAATTTAAAACCAAAGCCATCTTCACCAATACGGTTTTCTTTTGGCACTTTAACATCTGTAAACATAAGTGATGTTGTATCTGAGCCTCTCATTCCCATTTTATCTTCCTTTGGACCAATCTCAAAACCTTCTGCTCCTTTTTCTACAATTAAAGCATTTATTCCTCTGTGTTTTTTTTCGGGACTTGTGTGTGCAATCACTAAATATATTGATGCGTTTTTTCCATTTGTTATCCAATTTTTTGTACCATTAAGTAAATAATAGTCACCATTATCTATAGCTGTTGTTCTTTGTTTGGTTGCATCAGAACCTGCTTCGGGTTCCGATAATGCAAAAGCTCCTATTTTTTCGCCACTAGCCAAAAGTGTCAAATATTTTTCTTTTTGTTCTTTTGTTCCATATTTATCAAGCCCCCATGCAACAAGCGAATTGTTTACCGACATTATTACTGATGCTGATGAGTCAATTTTTGAAATTTCTTCCATTGCCAACACATACGAAACAGTATCCATTCCACCGCCACCATACTCAGTATCAACCATCATTCCTAAAAAACCTAAATCACCCATTTTTTTTATTTGCTCGGCAGGAAAAATCCCATTCGTATCTCTTTCAATAACACCGTCTAACAATTCGGTTTTTGCAAAATCTCTTGCAGCTTGTTTTATCATTAATTGCTCTTCTGTAAATCCAAAATCCATATTTTTATTTTTTTAATTTAATATAACATGTAAGGTCTTCGACCTATTTATAGTTGCTTACGCATTAGTATAAAAATAACTTAATCAGAAAGTTACGAATAAGTAAATGTCGAAAAACTTTTGTAACAGTATTTATTATAAGGTATTTGCAAAAATACTAAAAAAAAATATGAAAAGCTATATTTTTTACAACATAAAAAATTAATAAAGAGCTGTTAAATAACATGTTTGTATTTTAATAAATAAAAGGATTTTAAAAAAAAGACTACCCCAGATAAGCTTGGATAATTTTGTTTTTCAAGTAATTTTAATCATAAAGTTAAAGTAAAGATATGCAGAACTTTGCGTTAAGCTTTGTACAACTTTGCGGTTAAAAAGTGTCTAATTTAAAACTGGTAGCCAGAAAAATGTAAGTAAGTACTGTTACAAAAGTTTTTCGACAATAACCTATTCGTAACTTTCAGATTAAGACGTTTTTACACTAATGAATAAGCAACTATAAATAGGTTGAAGACCTTATATTAATAATCTTTAAAATTGACATTTTTTTGGTACTCTATAAAAATAGTTTTTTTATTTAATAAAATATATATAATTTTATAAAAATATATTTTACAACACAACCAATAATTATTTTATAAAACTCTTTGAATCTGTAAGATATTAATGCTATAAAATAAAATAGCATATTAAAAAGAAAAGATTAAAGGCAATAACAAATAAAAAATATATAAGCTTTTTGTAATTATGGCAAAAAAAATTTTAGTAGTTGATGATTTTGAAAGTACCCGTTTTGTAATTAAGATGACAGTAAAAAGAGGCGGATATGAGACATATGAGGCTGAAGATGGTATCTCTGCATTGAGAATATTAAAAGAAACAAAAATAGATCTTTTGATTACAGATTTTAATATGCCAAAAATGAATGGGGCTGAATTAATAACAGAGTTCCGAAAAATACCTGATTATGAGTTTACTCCAATTTTAATTTTAACGACTGAAACATCACAAGAGTTAAAAGAAAAAGTTAATAAACTGGGTGTAACAGCATGGATACAAAAACCTTTTAAAGTAGAAAATTTACTTGGTTTAATTAAAAAATTATTAAGATGAACAATGAGTTTATTGAAAAATATATTGAAGATGCAAGTGAACTTGTAGATAACTTAGAACTGAAATTATTAGAAATTGAAACATCGTCTAATAGTCAGGATTCAGTTGATGAGGTATTTAGGATAATGCATACACTAAAAGGTGTTAGTGCAATGTATGGATATTTTAATATAGAGAAACTTACACACAGACTCGAAACAGTATTCGATTATATTAGAGAAGACAAATTAAATTTAGATAAAGAAATAGTTATAAATTCATTAAAATCTATTGATGTTCTTAAAAATCTTTTAAGAAACTCTGATAAACTTGATGAATCCAATCAAAAAATACTAAATGATTTACTTGATATATTAAGCAATATATGTTCTGATTTAGACACATCCAATTCAAATACAGAAAAAAATGAAGTGGTAGTTGAGCAAAATAATGTATCATGCAAAACATTTTATATAAAATTTGTACCTGAAAGTAATTTATTTAAAAGAGGAATAAATCCTTTATTTTTTTTTGAAGACTTAAATAATTTGGGGAAATGTAATACCGTTTCATATATCCAGAATATTCCTAAAACTAATAATATTGACATAAAAAATTGTTATATTTCTTGGCTATGCATATTATCAACCGAAAAAACAATAAACGATTTAGAAGATATTTTTATTTTTGCATCAGATGAAGTTGAAATAAAACAATTGTCATCTAATAACTTATTAAAATCAAGTAAGTTTATTGAATCAATAGAAAAACAAACAAAAACAAATAAAATTCCTGAGTTTTCTGAAATTAAGCAAATAACTGATAACATCAATATAGCTATTGATAATATAAGTTTAGTAAAAAGAAAAAAAGAAAAAAAACTTGATAAAATACAAATAGAAAGAGTTGATATAATTAAGGTAAAATCTGAAAAACTTGATATACTAATGAATTTAATTGGTGAACTTGTTACTACAAAATCAGAACTACAACATTATGCTAACTTACATAAGGATAAAAATATAAACGAATTAGTTGAAAAACTTGTAATGACAACTAATGATATTAGTGAGAATGTACTAAATATTCGAATGATACCATTAACAACATTACAAATTAGATTTCAACGTTTAGTCTATGATTTGTCAAGAGAATTAAATAAAAAAGTTGAGTTTGTTGTTGATGGATTAGAAACAGAGATAGATAAAACAATAATTGACAAACTTGAAGGACCAATAATGCACTTGATTAGAAATTGTATTGATCATGGAATAGAATTACCAGATGAAAGGCTTAAAAAAAACAAAGAAGAAAAAGGCATTATTAAATTGTTTGCATATCAATCGGGCTCAAATATTTTTATTCAAATTCAAGACGATGGAAAAGGAATTGATATTGAATCTGTAAAAAACAGAGCAATCGAAAAAAGAATAATTAATGAAACAAAAATAATGTCTATCGATGAAATATACGATTTGATGTTTATACCTGGATTTTCAACTAATTTTACAATTTCAACGATTTCTGGTAGAGGTGTTGGTTTAGATATTGTAAAAAGAGTTATTAAAGAACTACATGGTGAAATAAAAGTAGACTCTGAGCAAAATCTTGGTACTAGCTTTAATCTTAAAATACCATTATCATTATCAATTATCGAATGTCTACACATAATGGTTGGTAATCAAAACTTTCTTTTACCAATTTTATCAGTTGATAATTGTATTAATATTAACGAAGCTGAATTTTACAAATCAAAAAATAATTATATTAAATTTAATAAAAATTTAATACCTTATATATATTTACGTAAAGAATTTAAAATTGAAGAGAAATTCAATTCTAAAGAAAAAATTATTATTGTTAAACAATTTGGAAAAAAAATAGCAATAATTGCTGATAAAATAATTGGAGAACACCATGCTGTTATAAAATCTATTGATTCGATTTTTTTAAACCAAAATTTTATTATTGGTTCAAGTATTTTAGGAAATGGAAAAATAGGTTTGATAATTGATATTAATAATTTGTCAAGTTCATTAAATATTTAGTTTGTTCAATTTAGGATTATGAGTATAACATTAAATATTAGTTGATTAATTTGTTTATTTTGAAGTATATAACAAAATAAAAATTACTTTTATCAATACACTCATTATCGTTTTTTTTATAAAATAATGATTCATAAGAAAACTTTATGAGTCAAATTTTGTAGGAATAAGCAAACTTATAAAATTAACAAACTGGTACTCTATTTAAAGTATATTATGGAAATTGAAAGAAATAATACAACACCATTTTTGGAATTTAAATTAGCAAAAGAATTATTTGCTATTAAAATAGAAAATGTACTTGAGGTTTTTTCAAAACAGGAAATAACACCTGTGCCAAAATCAAGTGATTATGTAATGGGAGTTATCAATTTTAGAGGCAATATAATTCCTGTTATTGATACTTTTACTAAATTTAATGTTAATAAACCCCCCAGTTTTAATAAAAGTGTAATTATTATACTTGAATTAACGATTGAAAATAAAATAATAAAATTTGGTATTATTGCCGATAAAGTATTAGATGTTTTAGATATAGAAAATACTGATATATATAATTTACCTGAAATTGGTAATAGTTACAATAGCGAATATTTATTAGGAATAATAGATGATAAATTTGGCTATGTGATTTTATTAGATATTGTAAAGATATTCTCAAAAGAAGATGTTAAAGTATTTAAAGATAATAAAGACAATCATTTTGCAGATATTGAACCAGTTAAAATAAGTAATTAACAATGAATAATGGACAATTAACAATTTTGTTTACGCCAGAA
>JAOZVK010000002.1 GCA_029938185.1 Bacteroidales bacterium
TACAGGAAATACAACCACAAAAATTTGATTTTAAAAAAACTACATTAATCGGTGCTATTGCAGGTATGGTAATAGAAGACGGAGTTGAAGCTTATGCAATAGAAAACGGATTTTATATATTAAAACAAAGTGGTAATATGGTAGAAATAAGTAATCAAGACGACTTCCAACCCACTGAATGGAAAATTATGTAAAGTTTATTTTCATCTTGATTAATACTATATGGTTATGCTGCACAACAAAAAGCGTAAACCACATTAAACAGGTCAAAGACACTTATTATAATAGAACAATCCCATACTGATATTTTAAAATTCATAGTGTGACTTGCAAGTTTAATAAAAAATAATTAAAAATAGTTTTGTTAAAAAGAGAAATTAAATTAAATTTGTCAAAATTTATAAGAGTGTAGTTTCATAAGTACTGTTACAAAAGTTTTTCAATATTTACTTATTTATAACTATTTGATTAAGTTGCTTTTATACTAATTCGTAAGCAACTATAAAGTTAGGTTGAAGACCTTACATTTTAAAAAACAAAAAATTTAGTACTTACTTATCACAATTTATAAACACAATTTATAAACAAAATTAATAATAGCAAATGGATTAATAAAAAAATTTAACACATAATACATAAAAGCGTTTAGCTTACTTTCTTGTCTGTGAAATCATCCAAAAATTTTATAAGGTTACAAGAAATAAGATGAATGTTCACGCCTAAATTGGCGTGGGCTGTTTCTTATTTGTAACCATGGTTTTGGATGAACCTCACAGACAAATAAAATTTATACAGTCCACGCTTTTTTTATGTCAAAAAAATAGATTTTAGTTCAGTAAATACACTGTGTTTTGACAGTATTACTGAACATAGACTGTTTAATGACTGTGTTTTAACTGTATTACTGATTTTAGACTGAATTATAACTGTATTTTCTTTTTTTGATATTACTTACTTTAGATTTGTGATTATTAAAAATACTTTAACAATTAAAATTAAACCAAATTATGAAAATCAAAATTTTATTTAGCATTATAATGCTTGCAGTTTTTACATTAGGTTTTATTGAACCCGAAAAAGTTAAATCTGATAAAGAATGTACAGTTTATGTCAAATGGTATAGTACGAGTGGTTCTCCAGCAAAAAGTAAAAAAATTGTAGGTTATACTACCGACCATGCTTTAAGTACCGAAGGTACTAACATTGCTTATACCAATAGTGACGGTAAGGTTACATTAAAGTGGTCGTCTTACAAAGATTTGTACATAATATATGTTGATGGAACAGGACATAAAGGTACTTACAGAAATGGTGGAACATATACTTTTGTATTAGATTAAAATTATAAGGGTTAAATTTATTAACCCTTTTTGCAACTAAAAAACAACATATAAGTACATAAATACGAAAAACATGCTGTAAAACACGTATGCTATAATGTATTGAATATAGGTAATTTATTAGTTTGCTCACGTAGATGTCAATTAAATGGGGAAAAAAAAATTAATTTTATGTTTTTTTACATCTTGAAAAAATATTAAATATTTATGAAAAAAGAAGACTTTTTATTTGAGCCGTCAATTAATACAAGAGACGATGTATACGAACTAATTTCATGGTGGAAAAAAGATAAAGTTCGAAATGCAAAAGTAATGGTTATTGGAGCAGGAGCACTAGGAAACGAAGTACTAAAAAACCTTGCACTATTAAATATTGGAAATATATTGATTGTTGATTATGATACAATTGAATTTTCAAATCTTTCGCGTTCTTTGCTATTCAGAGAAAATGATGCAAACAACAATGCTCTTAAATGTAGTATTGCAGCCGAGAGAGTTAAAGATTTAAATCCTGAGGTTAAGGTAATGTCTCTTAATGCTGATATAAATAATGGTATTGGCTTAGGAGTTTTCAGACGTATGGATGCAATTATAGGCTGTTTGGATAATCGTTTGGCAAGACTTTCAATAAACAGGGCTTGTTATAAATTAAGAAAACCATGGATTGATGGAGCAATAGAAAACCTTGCAGGACAATCAACTGTTTATGTTCCGGGCAAATCTTGTTATGAATGTGATTTGACCGAAAGAGAAAAAAAAATGATTAGAAGAGCACAAGCATGTATGAATGTTGCTAACAGGAGTATTGTTAGAGGACGAATCCCTACAACTCCAATATCTGCTTCAATTATAGGAGCAATACAAGCACAGGAAGCTCTAAAGATAATACATAATTATGATGAAAAAAGCAAAGAAGCATACTTTGAGACTTTAAAAAGTAAAATTTTTAGATACGAAGGAAAAACTATTGATATTGGTGTGTATGAATTAGAAGATATTAAGGAAGACTGTGATAGTCATTATTATTATGATGAAATTATTGAAGCAAATGAATTAAGTCATAATACTACTGTTGGAGAGTTGATTGAATGGGCACAAAAAACATTTAATGAAAGCGAACCTGAAATTCCTCTTCAACAACAATTTATTTATGAATTAATTCAGGACAAATCAGAAAATAGAATATCTGTCAGATTACCAGAGAGTAAGGTGCGTGAATATATTGAAACAAATAATTTAAGAACCGACTTTAATGAAGAAGTATATTTAAAAGGTTATCATTATTTAACTATTGACTTCCCTTTCAAAGAGCTTACTCTTAAAGAAGTAGGTATAGCTCCGCTAGAGATTATCTTAATTGAAATTGAAGGAGCAAAAAAATATGTTGAATTAACAGGTGATAGTAATTATCTTAATTTTAAATAAAACTAATAAAATTAATTATGGCAAAAAAGAAATATAGAGTTCGTATAGTACATACAGGCAAAGAATTTACAATGAGTTTGGATCCAAGTACTCAAGGATTACAGATTGTTAAAGCATTATTGAATAATACAAAACTAAACTTGGTTAAAACTGATACAGAGGGTAACCCTATAGAGTATAAACTAAGCTCTAAACAAAAAGGAAAAGATATTAGTACAAATACTCTTAGTGAACTTGGTATTACTGATGGTGATGTACTTCTTTTGCATCAAAAAATTATTGCGGGATATTTAGTAGTGTAACAAAAGTTTTTTCGGCATTTGTTTTTATATAATTATCTACATGACAATATTTTACAAAAATGCGTAAGCCACATTAAATAGGTCGAAGACCTTATACTAAATTTAGCTTAAGAATTTTACTTTTATTAAATCTTTATATGTTATTATTCAATATTTTGTATAATTGTATCATTGAATAATTGAACCATTTAAAGTATAAGCCGAAATCAAGTTTTGCAAAAATATTTATGCGTTAGCAAAGTAAAAAGGCTTTAAGAGCCAAAAAAATCAAAGAGTTTCATTATATTAATTTATTGAATTATTTTTTATGAGATCTAAAAAATACAAAAATGCCAGAGATAGCAGATTGGCAAAAGAATATAAAAAAGTTGAAGAACTCTGTAGCAGAAGTTCCAGAATTACTTTTAAAATATTGCATCAAACTAAAAGTAGCAGACTGCCCGATAAATATGAAATAACTTTTAAATTAAAAAGTATAGTAGGTATTGACAAAAAAACAAAAATGCCTGAATACAGCAATCTGCATAAAATGAGAATTACATTGCCGCCACGTTGGCCAGCAGCAGATTCTCCTCCCGATTATTATATTAATACAGATATTTGGCACCCAAATATTAAGTCATCTGACCCATATAAAGGTCATGTATGTATTAATTCTAAAGCAATATCAGTTTTTGAAGGTTTAGACAATCTTATTCTTAGGGTTGCCGAGCTTTTGCAGTGGAAAAACTATTTGGCTGAAGACAAGCCGCCATACCCCGAAGATGTTAATGTGGCAAAGTGGGTACGAGATTTTGCCGAACCAAAAGGTATAGTTAATTTTAAGAAAGGACTAGCAATAGATTACTCTGATTTGCTAGAACCTATTGAAGATGAAACTATTTTTGAAGAACCAAATGATGGCGAAGATGATGGTATTGTTATTATTATTGAAGATGAAAAAATAAAAGATATAGATATCGAAATTGAATTTGATTGATATATTTTTAGAAATTGTTTATTATTTAGCATATTTTAAAACTTTTATATGAAGACAAACAATTTTTTTATTTTGATGCAAATAAAATTATTTATAGTATTTATTTTTTTATTTAATAATACTAATGCACAAACTTGGAACTATGTAGGAAAAGCTGCTGGCAAAGATATTAAATTTACATTAAAAATTATTATAGATGAAAAAAATAAGAATTTTTTTTACATAGGTGGTAGTATAACAAAATTAGATAAAGGATACCTCTATATAGCTTATAAAGACATTATAATTCCAAAAAATGTAAAAATTATAACAAAAACTGGTTCTATATATAAACAATGGAGCTATAGAAGTAATCCAATACTTCATAATCAAAGACTAAAATTTGAACTGTTACCGGGTTTTAAGGGTGGAAATATTGATTTGAGAATAAGATGTCAATATAATTCAGAATCCAATGGTTTTAAATTAAACAGATTATCTAAAAATAATGGCAGACATACTTTTAAAATAAAAAATTTACCTAAAATTTTAACTGCTTATGAAATAAAAGCAGAATATGAAAAAAATGGAAAAAGTAGATTAGTAGAAAAAGCTAAGGATATAGAAATGAAATATAGAGACACTATCAATATGCTAAAATCTCGTTTAAATGAAGTTAGTAAGGATAGTGATATTAATAAGAATACAAAAAATAATAATTTACTGTATGTTATTATTGGGATATTGCTTATATTAATGACTTTAGCTTTATTTAATTTATATTTCAAAAAGTAAGATTTAAACAAATAATTATATAAAAAAATTAGTATAACTGATTAATCACATTAAAAAACGTAAAGAAATATAAAAATTATATATAATTATTTCATTACTAACATGTAATATTGCTTATATTATAAGTTTTTTGATTTTTTAATACAATTAATTATATATCAAACAAAAACAACATTAAATTAGGTAAAAAACCATAAATAACATTTTTTTAATAAAATATATGAATATTATTGAATTAATCCCTAAATATATGAAAACTACATATAAACTCTTTTTTATTTTGCTAATTTTCTTTTCATTTTTTAATACCACAGTTGCACAAACTTGGAACTACGAAGGAAAAGGTGCAGGTAAGGACATCAAATTTACATTAAAAATTATTACAGATGCAAAAAAACCGAATTTTTTTTATATTGGAGGAGGTATAACAAAATTAGATAAAGGATGGCTACATATAGCTATAAAAGATATTAAAATTCCAAAAAATGTAAAAATTATAACAAGTGGGGCTAAATATAAACAATGGAGTAAAATTAGTAAAACAATACCTCATAAACAAAGACTAAAATTTGAATTATTACCAGGTTTTAAGGGTGGAGATATTGATTTAAAAATAAAATGTCAATATAATGAAACTGGAGATTTTAAAGTTAAAAGGTTATCACCAAATGGCATCTACACGTTTAAAATAAAAAATTTACCTGAAATTTTAACTGCTGATGAGAAAAAAAAAGAAGCTGAAATAAACGAAACCAAAAGATTATCAGAAAAAGCTAAGAATATAGAAACAAAATATAGAGATACAATTAATATAATCAAAGCTGATAATACTAAAATTAAAGAAGATTTAGAAGCTCTAAAAAAACTAATTAAGAATACAGATGTAAGTGAAAGTGAAAAATTCAACACTTATTATAATGAACTTAAAAAAATAGAAGCCAAAATAGACAAAAATATAGAGAGCTTACAGCCAATTATAAATAAGTGTGGAAATGATAAAACAAAAGAGCCAGTTAAAAAAATATATACAGAAATAAATAATTTAAAAACGGATTATAAGGAACTTAAAAAATCAATGGAAAGCAAAGAACTTTATAAACATACCAATATTGTAAAAAGATGGAAGAACATAAAAGAAAAGAATAAAAAAGAAGCTAATATACTTACAGTAAAATACTTGCCAATATATACTAAATTAAAATCAAGTTTTGAAACTAATATAACAACATGTAAAGAATTAAAAGAAAAATTTGCAAAAGCACTTATTAGTGATAATGATACTGATGTTCAAAGTTTGTATAAACAATATGATAACTTTATAAAAAACTTCAATAAAGATTCAATAAAAAAGAAGAATACTGATAGTGATTATGAAAAAGAAAAAAAACATCTAATTAAAAAATTAGAAGAAGTAAATAAATTAAAACTTGAGTGTGAACAATATATAAATACATTAGCAAAAGCAGATGGCTTAATAGTAGAGTTAAAGAGAGAACGAAATAAATTATTGGAAAAAATTCCAGCAAAAAATAATACATGGATATATATTCTAGTAGGAATATTAATTGTTTTGGCAATTTCGGCTTATCCAATCTTTAATTTTTTAAAAAAGAAAAAACAAAAAAAAGATGCAGACAAAGAAAAAGCAATTATAGATAATATAGATATTGATATTGATTTTGACGAAAATATGATTGAAAGTGGTTTAATTATATCATTGGAAAATATCAATAAAGGTGAGTATTTGGAAGTTTTGATGTCCGAACAGTGGAATAATTCATTTGTAAAAAAATGCTATTTGCATCAAACTGTTATTGAAAAAATATATGAAGTTTGCAGAGAAGAGCAACAGAAAAAAGGAAAAGGAAGTAAAGCACCTGAAATGGGGGGCTTTTTACTTGGGAAATACTATATGTATGAAAATGATTTATATGATGTTTATATTGATAAATATTTACAACCAAGCGAAGTAGAGCACCAAGACCTATACCAAATTGAGTTTGGCTCAAAAGCTATGTTAGAATTAGATGATGCATTGCGAAACAATTTAGAAAATGCTCTTGTTGGTTGGTTTCACACTCACCCCGGTCATGGTCCTTTCCTTTCGATGCCCGACCTGAATATACATAATGGTATGTTTACCAAAAAATGGCAACTTGCTATTGTTACTGACCCATATCGTGGTCTTGAAACAGGTATATTTACACGTTTTCAAGATGTTACAACAAAAAGTCGAACCAAGATTAATAATAAGGGGCAAAAAAAATGGTTCAATTGGAGAGATGATTTTATTAAAGCAAAAAAAGTCAATGTAGCAGAAACAACTAAATTACAAACAAATCTACCTCAAACACTTGAAGGGAATTATTATCCAATTGAATTAAGTAAATTTTGGATAAATTCTAATGTGATGAAAATATATATTGAATATAATCTAATCTTTGATCTTGATAAAATAAGTATTTCTAAAAAAGAAAATAATTCTGAAAGAATAAATTTTGATGGATACATTGTGGGATATTATAAAGAGATTGAATCTCAAAAATATAATCTTTATTTAAATAAAATTTCAAAAGAAAAACCATTGAAAAATAATGTTGCATGGATTGGAAGCTCTAAACTTAAAATGAATGTGCTACAAGGAATAATTCAAACATTTCATAAAAATAAATCTATAAATAAATGGGATATAGCTGTTGTACTTTCAGATAATAAAGATAAAATAAGCTTTTTCCCAACTAATAAAAATGGAAAATTAAATTTTTCTTCTGATGAAAAGCATAGTATGAATTTTTCGGAATTAGATAATTGGACAAGAAAGTAATGGCTCTTTGAGCCTTTTAATCTTTACTTATGCATAAATAAATTTTACGAACTCAAATAATTAAGCTTAAGACCTATTAATAAAATTAAAACACATGAAATCAATTTTGAAGTTAACAAAAATAATTTTTATCATTTTTTTTATTTTCCCAATAAATGTTTTTACACAGAATCTTGAAATAACAGATATTCAATTTCGTAGAGATTCCTTATTGGTTGATGTTTTTTTTAGCGTCCGAGATGGAGGTGGCTTAATTAAACTAAAAGATGTATATGATGATTTGAGAGTTGTTGAAAAGAAATTTGATAAAAGCTTAGAAATGAACAAACTTCATTATCAAAATCTTAAAGGTGGAGTTTCGGGCAATAGACCGGGAGGAAACAATGGTGCAAAGGTTAAAGTTGAACAAATGACCATATCGGTAGCTCTTGATTATAGCGGAAGTATGAGTTATCATAACAAATTGGAACAAGCCAAAAAAGCTGTAAAAAGTGTTTTCGATGTTGGGCTTCCTGATGGTAGTATTTGGTTTACAACATTTCATCATGATATATCAGCAAAAAAAATACTAACACCATCAAACTATGATGAGATAGTTGGTAGTTTAGTACCACACCCAAAAAACAAAAGTAGCTTGTTTCATACCAATTTACGAACAGTTATTGTTAATAAAATAATTGAACTCAAAGAATCTAAAAGAAAGGGAAAAAAAGTATTAATAATATTAACTGATGGTAAACATGATTTAAAAAATCACCCTGACTTGGAAAGTATTTCTCCAGACGAAAAGCAAGTTTTGGACTGGGCAAGCAAAGCCGATATTGATATATATACCATTGGTATTGGCGATAATTCTAAAGGAGAGTCAAGCATAAACAAAAAATTTCTTGAAGCAATACCGGCAGCAACAAAGAGCAAGTTTGATGGTTATCTTTTTGCAAAACTTCCAAAAGACTTAGGAAAACATATAAAGAAAACAATAGAAACAGCCAGAGCTGACTATATGATAACACTAAGGTCTAATTTTGATATTTATGAAGGAGTGGACAGAACTGTTACACTAAGAATAAACAAAGGTTCGCTTGATGTTGAAGATGATATTCAATATATAGGGGGGAGTGGAATTGATAAAATAAAAATGTTTGAAATGGATGAGAAGGGTAATATTGTACATGTAAAGCCAAATGTATTTGCATCTATTTTAACAGGAATAACTGCTTTGTTTTTATTATTTGTTGTTTCTGTGATTTTGTATCCGGCTACGATGAAAAAAATATTTGATAAGAAATTTACAAAAAAATATATACCCGAAGATGATGATACTACAGAAGATTGCCCTGTATGTGGCAACCAAATTGTTAAGGGCGAGCTGATTGTAACAAAATGTGAACACAAACAACATAAAACATGCTGGGAAGGCGAGCCAGACCCTAATAAATGTATTATGAATTGCGATGCTAAATTTGATAAAGGTTTTAAAGTGAGTGACTTTTTTGACCAAAAAGGAGAAACAGTTTCACTAAACTGGATGTTTTTTGGTGCTCTTGCCTTGTTTGTTGCATATATAATTATAGCTTTAAGTGGCGATAGTGGCTCATATTCATCTTTTATGCAATCGTTGTTAGCAACAGTAACAGGCGAAGATACTAAAGTTATAAAACGTATATATTTGTCGGATTTTACACGTAATACCTTAAATGGAATTTTTGTAAGTGCCTCATTAGGCTTTGCTTTTTCGTATCTCGAAGAAAGACGTAAAAGAATGGATGCCAAAACTTTTATTAAAATTTTTGTAAGAACATTTATTTTAGGTTTAATTGGTTTTATTGTCTTTTTCATTGGTTCTTCAATCTCAAAAGCGATAAATATGGATTATATTTCGGGCTTAATTATGTGGTTGTTGTTTGGCTTAATTATAGGTGCATCTTTATCAATAGGTACATCAATTAGTGTGAAAAATGGAATAATAGGTGGACTTTTGGCTTCAATTATAGCATACCAACCATTTTATTTTATAATTAAATATGTGGGAATGCCAGATATATCAAAAGTTATAAGTTTTATTATTTATGGAGCCATACTTGGTTTATTGATTTCGGTTGTAAACAAAAAACTTGAAAAATATGTTCTGAAAATAACACAAGTACCAGCCGGCAGCGAAAAATGGCAAGGAGTTGATGTGAAAATTCATAAATGGATGAATACGAGTCAAGTAGTTACTATTGGTAAATCAGTTGATAATCATTTTACTGTTCATTGGGAAGACCAAATTCCTGAAAGTTCTATTAGTCTTGAAAAAACAGTAGATGATAAAATATTTTTAAATGTACTTGATACAGTTGAAGAAAAACCTGTACAACTAAACAACAGAATTCTTGTAGAAGGTACTAAAAGACAAATTTCTAACAATGATATAATCCAAATAGGAGAAACTAAATTTCAGTATATGGAAGAATAAATGATCTTACTTTCAATGGTATGCAGCTTAACGAAGTGATTATTAATTAGATACAACTTAATAAAATAAAAATTAATTTAATATAAAAAAAAAAGAATAATGAAATTTAAAATACTTTTAGTGTTTGTGTTTTTTTCTATTAATTTATTTGCACAAAAAAGTGAGGAGGAAAAAACACTTGAGTATGTTAAAAAAACAATAAACGATTATAAAAAATATTGTTCTTTTACAAAAAATTTTGATAGCCTTAGTCCAGAGTATTTAAAACACTTTAAAAAGTTAGTTAGTCCAAGTGCTCAACTATTTAACGATATACTATTAGATAGTTTAGCTTCTGGAAATCTTAAAATAAATGATTATATTAAAGAAGTCAAAGAGCACTATAAAACAGGTTTTGAAGTAAATGATGTTACAATTGATTTTTTTGTTGTAGAAAAAAATAGAGATAGGGAGACAAAAGAAAAATATCCTAAAATAGCAGATGTAAGGGTTTTAAAAAGCTTTAATGGATATTATGATGAAAAAAGCTATATTGATAAAAAAATATATCTAAATATCTTTATAGGGATTAGCAGAAATTATGAGAATAACAAAATACTCAATATAGAAGAAAATATAAAAAATAAAATAAAAAGAGATACAATTTCAACAAAAATTAATAATGATTCGATAACAAAAGCTAAGAAAATTAATATAGATTCTATTAATTTATTAAAAAAGGAAATTATAGAAATTGACAGTGTTATAAAAGTCAATGAACAAAATAAAAAGGAAACAGAAAAAAAAATAGAATTGCTTGAAAAAAAGAAATTTAAAAAAGTAGAAATAAATATTAAAAATTATGCAAAGACAGAAGAAAAAGAAAAAAAAGATAGAGAAAAATACAAAGAAAAATATTTAAATATTACAAAATCTAATAAAAAAGAAAATAAAAAGGATAAAAAACCTAAAAAAGCCAAAAATAAAAAATAAACAGTAATATTATGGATGATGATAAAAAAAAAATAGAAATAATCTTTGATAACGATATTGAATTCGATGATGATGATATTATCTTTGATGAAGATGATATTATTACTGAAAATGACGATATAAGCGATGAAGATGATATAACAAGTAACGAAAAAGATGAACCTATCCCTATTGAAAAAGAAAAAAAATGGGAACCAAAAGATGGTGATTCTGAAATACGCACTGAGGTAGAAGAAGAAACATGGGATGACTCTCATTTTAAAAATAGAAAGAGAATAAGAATTAAAAAGAAAAAAGTTAAATAATTATGGCTGAAATAATATCATTAATTGCAAATTCAGGAATTCAATTTATTGAAAAAAGAGTTAATTTAGACGAAAACTCAGATGCCTACACACAAAGAAGCCGTTTTGCCGAAATTGTTACAAAAGATGTTGTAGGTGAAAAAGAATACGAATTAGTATTTCCTTATTTGTATAAAAAAAGAGAAAAATATATTTTAAAGGATAGTATAAATATTGAAGCATTTAATAAAAAAAATGGTAAAATAGAAGAAGAATATATTAAAGAAAATTATGTTAAGTATGTAGATGAAAGAAAAGGCGATAAGGTTTATTCTGTTCAGGCACGCGATAGCATTGAAACATTTCAGGGAGCTTGGCTGCCCTTACCATATTTTAGAAAAGCAGGTAATAAAAAGCTACAACCCGGACCATTTTCATGGGCAAGAATGTGGTTTAGTAAAATTCCTTCAAAAGAAAAAAAAATAGACAATGCAACGCATCATGTCATATTAGCTTTTGATACGCGTACTGTGGA
Organism: Bacteroidales bacterium; assembly: GCA_029938185.1. Classification (GTDB taxonomy): domain Bacteria; phylum Bacteroidota; class Bacteroidia; order Bacteroidales; family JAOZVK01; genus JAOZVK01. The sequence continues at coordinate 11,894 of JAOZVK010000002.1, forward strand.
GTCAAATGAAGAAAAATATATTGTACCCGAAGAACTTGATGCAGAACAAGGTTCTGTTTTTAAATGTTCGGATGACGATGATGCCACTTTTAATTTTTGTGGTTTAGAGTGGGTGCAAGAATGGCTTGAAAATGAATTTGAAAAAGGTAAAAAAAGAAATTATAAATATCAGTTTTATCATATAGCAATATATTTTAATTTAATACAATTATTAGATAAAATAAATGTTTTTCCTGAAGTTTCATTACACTCAACTCAACAGTTCGAAAATCCATTTTCTAATGAAGTTGATCTAATCCTTGATATTGGAAACTCAAGAACTTGTGGTTTGCTTTATGAAACATCAAAAGTTGGAAAACCTTTTAGCTTTACTGATGCAGTTCCTCTAAACATAAGAGATTTGACCTATCCAAGCAAAAGATACTCCGATCCGTTTTCTATGATTTTGGCTTTTGTAAAAGCCGAATTTGGTAGCGATATTATTATACCCGAAAATATTGATGCTTTTAAATGGCCAAGCTTATTAAGGATTGGAAGTGAAGCAAAAAGATTGATAGTTATGAATAATAAGCTTTCATCTAATTTTACAATGTCGAGTCCTAAAAGATATTTATGGGACAATAGAAAAACTATTTTCCCTTGGGAGTTTATCGCTGATAAAAATGATGATATAAAAAATATTGAAGTTAACGGAGCTATTGTTAGAGGGCTAAATGAATTGTTTACATCGGAGGGTGTTTATTTAAAAAAAGCACAGGAAATTGCAGAAAATAAAGGTGATGAATTTGTTCAGGATTTTCCTCACACACCAAATTATTCAAGAAAATCATTGATGACTTTCGTTTTTGTTGAAATATTTTTACACGCTTTAACATCTGTGAATAGCTATGAATTTCGTAAAAAACATGGTAATGAACGTATTCCTCGAAAGCTTAAACGAATAGTTTTAACATGTCCTACTGCTATGATTCAGAAAGAGCGTTTTTTTCTGAGAGATCTTGCTTTAGATGCTCTTAAAACAATAGGAGAACTATTTGATAAATCATTTGTTGATATAAAGGACATTGAAATAATACCAGATCCTCACAATGTTAAAAAACTTGCACAAGAAGATATTGAAGAAGATAGCAAAAAAATGATAAAAGATTGGGCATATGATGAAGCTACATGTAGCCAATTAACATTTTTATATGGTGAAATTGCACACAGATACAGAAAAAAGACTTCTTTATTTTTTAAAATAAATGGAAAAATAAGAAAAAATTCAATTTATGAAAATAAACCTGCTGTAACTGTTGCAAGTGTTGATATTGGTGGTGGTACAACCGACCTTATGATAGCAACTTATCAAACATCACCTGAGGATGATTCTGTAATAATACCTGACCCTGAGTTTTGGGAAGGATTTAATATTGCAGGAGATGATATTAGTCGCAGAATTATTGAAACTTTAATATTACCAGTAATTGCACAAGATGCCAAAAACAAGGAATGTTCTGATATTGTAGATGTTATGTCTTTTTTATTTGGACACGATATGCAAAGACAAGAAGCGGAAGATAGACATATGAGAAAACAATTTGCACAACAAATTGCAATACCTATGTCATACCAAATGATACAACATGCAATAGATAATAAGGATAATGAAACAAGAGGTTTCAAAGACTTTTTTGTTGAATACCCAACTCCAAGTGAAGCATTAATAGATTATATAAATTCAAATTTTGCAAAAAGAGCTACTAAAAACTTTAATATTAAAAATATTAAATGGGAGTTGAATACAATTCATATAAATGAAGTTGTAAAAAAAGTTGTTGAAAAAATGCTAAAGAAGCTCTGCATTGTGATTGCTCAATTTAATTGTGATTACTGTGTTTTGGCAGGACGACCAACAACAATGCCTGTTATTAGAGATTTGTTTTTAAAATATTTGCCAACATATTCCGATAGAATCATACAACTTGGAAATTACCGTATTGGTAGATGGTATCCTTTTGCCGATGCATCTGGTAGAATAAAAGACCCAAAAACTTGCGTTTCGGTGGGTGCAACAATTTCACTTATGAGTAAACTTGGACAGCTTGATGGATTTAGGTTTGAAACTAAATATCTTAAAGATAAACAAAAATCCACAGCCGAGTATATAGGAAAATATGAAAAGGACACAGGCAAAATCTCAAAAACATATTTTACGCCCAAAGATAATTTTAGTACTATAGTTTTTAATTCTCCAATGTTGGTCGGTATGAAACAACTAAAAGATGAAGATTGGATTTCCACTCCTATATTTAAAGTAGATTTTGCGGATTCAAATAGAGCTGCAAAATTAAGTAGTAGAATGCCTTTGAAAATTGATTTAACACGAGACTATGCTACAAATAAAGAAGAGTTTGAAAGTATTGAATCAATATTAGATAATGATGGAGACGAGGTGATGCCGGGCGACATAGCAATAAATTTACAAAGTTTACCAAACGAACATGGATACTGGATGGATACAGGAATATTTAATTTACCAATTTTTTCATAAATAAAATTAAGTAAAGATAGATTTAAGGTCTTCGACTTATTTAATGTTACTTACGCATTCTGTTAATACTTTAATATTGTGTTTTAACAAAAAGCAAATGTCGGAAAACTTTTGTAAGGCTACTTAAAACTTTTGTATTTAGACTTATATTTTTCAAATTTTTACGAATTAATACTTAATACTCAATAAGCTATTTTTGTTTTTCACTAATTGACAACTGAATATAAAAAATTTAATTATGGCAGGTATAAAAAAAACAATAACTAATAACAATAATGATGAAATAGGCAAAAAAAATTCAATAAAGAAAACTGAATATCTAAGTAAATCACAAGATGCAAATGAAAAAAGTTTAGATAACAATAATACATCGCAAAAAGTTTTTAGCAAAACATCATATAAAGAAGCAGCAAAACAGTTACTTGATATTTTTGGACACGAAGTTATAAATAGTTTAAAAAACAATCAGTTTTTAAAAATACCATATACCTATAGCGATATTACTGATGAAGAGTGGCTACTAAAAGCAATACAAACTATACTTAACGAAAATGATGTAATACTAATACTACAAAGCATTAATAATAAATATAATAATTTGATAAACAAAGTAGAAATACTTCAAACTGAAATAGAAAAAATAAAAAAAAATGTAAAAAACAAACAAAGTGAAAACCAAAAACTTGAAAAAGAGAGTGATAAATATTTTATAGAAAACAAAAAACTAAAAGAAGAAATATCAAAGTCAGTAAATCTGTCATTGGTATTCGAGTCTGTTTTTAGTCAGGATAATCAAAAAGGCTTATTAAGATTAGCAAAAGAAGCTGTTGATGAAGATTCAGACGAAGAAACAGTAAAGTTTTTACTTGCTTTTCTAAATGGCTGGACGCAAATTATTCCTACATTAGAAATAGAAATTAATAATGAAGAAGAGAAAGTTGAATTATATGACCAAGTGTTAAGAGAATTACTATTGTTAATAAAAGATTTGCAAATACCTCAACGAAGAGCCTTTTTAGATGCTTTAGCAAGGTATATAAATAAAAATCTTAATGAATTTGAATTTATTTCGCCTGAAGAAACTATACAAATAGATATTGACTTGCATAATGCTAAAGGAATTGGAGGTAGCAAAATAAAACAAGGCTTATCTTATGCTGTTGTTAGAAAAGAAAATAGGCAAACATATAAATATGCAGATATTGAAGTATATTAACTTGAATGTAAGTATTTATTTGGTCTACTACCTTAAAATCTGTTTTTGTACAATTGATAAAATTAATAAATTATGATTACCGAAAAAATAAATAAACTCACAAACACCTGTGATTCAATAATAAATACTATCCCAAAAACTACAGACTGGGTTGGAAAATACAAAATTGTGCCTCAAGAAAATAAAAAAGCTCTTAATTATCAACTTAATAAATACAGAAGAGATACTCAAAGATATAAAGATGCACTAACTAAAAGACCATCAATAGCTATTTTTGGACAAAGTCAGGTTGGTAAATCATATTTGGTATCAAATCTTGCAAAAAGAAACGAAGACTTCTCTCTTATGGTAGAAGTTCCCGGAGAAAACAAAAAAATTGATTTCATTGAAGAAATGAATCCTCCTGGAGGAGGGAAAGAAGCTACTGGTTTGGTTTCGCGTTTTACTGTACAAGATAATTATTCGAGTGGACAAAAACCATATTTGTTGAAACTGTTTTCGCAATGCGATATTGTGAAAATTATTACTAATGGTTATTTATCAGATATTAAGCCATATGTGTATGAGGTGAATAAAGTAGAAGTTCAAAATATTATAAATTTAGTTAAAGCAAAAAAAAGCAGTTCCATACAAGCAGGTTTTACTGAGGATGATGTTTTTGAACTAAAAGAATATTTAAATCATAATTTTAGAAGTCATAGCATAATTAAAGACTTCAATAATTTAAATTTTTGGGATGATATTGCTGATATTATTCCTTATTTATCATATAATATAAGATACGAAATATTAGAATTGCTTTGGGGTAAACAAGATTTTTTTACCGAACTGTTTAAAAATTGCTCATCGGGACTCAAAGAAATTGATTTTGCAAAAGAAGTAAGATGTGGCTTACAAGCATTATCTCCAAATACAGATACACTGCTTGATGTGCAGCGTCTTAGAGAGATGTTCGGAGACGGTACTGTCAAACAAGATGTTGATTTATACAGAGACACAACAAAAATTGCCAGATTACCACGAAGTGTAGTAAGTGCAATTACCGCTGAGGTAATCTTACCATTACCTAAAGACATTGTAAACACAGCTGAAAGAGCATTTCTAAAAGATGCTGATATTTTGGATTTTCCTGGTGCACGTTCTCGTAACATGATACCCGAGCAAACTTTTATTGAAAATGATAATGTTGATAAATTAGAAATTTTTTTAAGAGGTAAAGTAGCATTTTTATTTGATAGATATAATTATAACTTTGAAATAAGTACCTTAATGTTTTGTATGCATAATGACCAACCAGAAGTGCAGGATATTCCTCGATTATTGTATGAATGGATTAGCACAAATCATGGGGCTTCGCCTCAAGAAAGAGAAACCAGAGAAAATTTACTATCACAAATAGTACCTAATTCTGGAATTAAAAGAATAATACCACTTCTTGTTGTTCAAACAAAATTTAATATTGACTTAAAGGGAAATCCGGCTACTGAAACTATTGGTAAATCAGCATCTCATGATTGGAAGTGGAATGCAAGATTAGATGCAAACTTTCATAAGTTTATGATAAAACCTGTTGTTGATAAATGGCCAGAATCTTGGAATATTAGCGATGGTAGTTTTAAAAATATTTTTTTATTACGTGACCCAAAATGGTCAACAGATGTGTTTGAAGGATATGATAGTACTAATAAAAATGAAACAGGTCTAAAAAGTCCTTACGACAAAAAATTGGAAGATATGAAAACATCATTCCTATCTCACAAATATACAAACTTACATTTCAGATCGCCTATGGATGCATGGGTAGAATCATGTACGCCAAATAAAAGTGGTATTGACTATATTGTAAAATATCTATCTCCTACTTGTAATCCAATAATTCGATTAGAACGGCTAAAAACTCTAATTCACGAACAAAAAACAAATGTTTTACAAGCTTTTGAAAACTATGTTGATTCTGGTGATCTTGCCTCAAAACTAAAAAAAGCTAAAGTAAATGGAGCAAAAGTATTTATGTCAATGATGAAATGGGTAAAAAAGACAAATGGATTTGGTGCATTTCTTGACGAATTGACTATTAATGAAGACGAAGCATGGAAAGTTTATTGGAATCTTAAAAGCTCGCCTCCTAAAACTGAAAACAATGGACAAGATGCTAATAATGAGCAAAGTGTTGCAACATTCAAACAATATCTTGAAGAAGCAGGAATACCTTTTGATATTTCAAAAGATATTCGCTGGCATATTGAGCAATTAAAAGAATTTTTTGGTTTTGATGATGATGAGAGTATTTATGAAGTATTAAAAGAAGCTGATATTGACTTAGAAAAAATACTTAAAGGTGGTGAAAGTGTGGATTATATTAAATCAGAAGCAGAAATTTATTCTGAAATGCTAATCGAAAATTGGTTCTCTAAAGTTATTAATCTTAAAAACAATACTAATTTATTAAACAAAGGCTTATCAAAAAACATTATTTCTTTGGTTTGTAATACTCTGGATAAAAGTAAAGAACGAATAGGTTTAAAACGCTTATTAACAGATAGGATTCATGACGAAGTAGAATATTTTTCAGTCAGTAAAAATTATAATATTGTGGCTCATATTTCAGCTACAACTATCAATGATTATATAAACTCAATAGGTTGGAAGTTTGTAGATGAAACAATTACAGAATATCCAAAAGTTAAAAACGTACCAGTTTATTCAAAACAAGGAGTATTAACACCTAAAAAAGAAGATTTAAGAATGGATATTGATTATCCAGGTATGTTATTGTTCAATGAATGGAATGCAGGAATAAGAAATTCATTTACAGCTAATGTTTTATTTGAAGAAAAAGCCGGAAACACCGAAGATGCTCTTGTAAAACAAAAACTAAATGATATTCTTAAAAAAATGTAGACATAAAATACTATTTACTTTCTCATAAATAAGTTCTCTAATAAAAATCTATATTAAAAACTAATCATAAAATGGCAATTTCAACAATTTATACAACTATTTTATCTGAACTTCGACCAGTAATTTGGCATGGAAAGGCAGTATATAAACACTCAACACAATTAAAGTCATTTATTAGTAAAAATCTTGGTAATGAATACGGACACTTATTTGCCGAACCTTATATTTCCGATGATGCAGTAAATGGTACAGCTACTGCATATTGGGCATCGGAATACATTAGTTCAAAAGCAAAACCAATTACAGAACTTAGTAGTGAAGAGCAAAAAGTAATACAAGCAAAACTGTCATCTTATTTAAATAAAATAGAAAAACTATCAAACAAACTGTTGCAATCGGGTGATTTAAACAAAATTAAATGGGGTGAAATTATACAAGTTGTAATAGAAGTTCCTTCTTTTGAACATGTTTTTGTTGAAAATGGTAAAATTGTTTTAGTATGTTGGGGGTTTTCATCAGATAAAACTGAGTCAAACATGTTTCAATTAAAAAAAACAATAACTGAAACTATTCCTGTTACCGATAAACCGGAAATCGAAAGCAATCAAATTGATAATAATGATTCAGACGATGAGGAAAAAGACAAAAATGATATAACTGTTAATATTGAGAAAGATGATGACAAAGTTGACGAAAAAGACGAAGATAAAACTGAAAAAAAAGTTGAAAACAAAGAAGAAGACAAAGTTGAAGACAAAGTTGACGAAAAAAATAATGGTAATGGAAAAACTAATATTTTAAAAAAGTATTGGTGGTTGTGGACAATTATTGTAGTTATTGCAATATTCATTGTTTGTATTTTGTTTTGCGTAGGAAGTAAACAAACTCATTTGCCAAAAAATGAAGGTGTAATTCCTCCAATCGACAGCTCAAAAATTGTTGTCAGTCCAGAAGGACGAAAAGTCATTTCGAACCAACTAAATATTTGGTTATCTAATGATAGCTTATCAATTGATGATTTTGCTAAAGATTTTAAGAAAAAATATTCAAACAAAGAATACAAAATTATTTATTATAATAAAAAACTCAAAAGAGTAAGAATAGAGTTTCCTGACAAAGATAAGAAAAAACTAACAGAGGCATTAGAAAAGCAATTTTCTAAATACAGAATAATTATTTTTGAAGAATCAATCTTAAATAATAATAGTGTTCCGAGCGACCCAGGATTTTCTGATAATAAGAAGAGTTGGGCATACGAAATGATAAAAGCATATGAAGCATGGGATATAAATAAAGGAAATCCAAGTATTATTGTTGCAATAATTGACGATGGTTTTGACTTAACTCATCCAGAACTTACAGGACGAATAGTAAAACCATACAATGTTCCTCTTAATAACTCAAGTCCAAATACAGGTATAGTTCGTATGACACATGGTACACATGTTTCGGGTACAGCAATTGGTAATATTTCTAATTCTCATGGTGTTGCAGGTATTGCTCCTAATTGTAGATATATGCCAGTTCAGGTTGGCGACCCAAATGGGAATATGAGTACAACTGCAATTATTGATGCTGTATTATACTGTATTGCAAATAAGGCAAATGTTATAAATATGTCACTTGGTATGCCGGCTCCTAATGGTTTTTCAAAAATGAAACAATCAACCCAAAAAGACTTTATCGAACACACGTATAAGGAAGAAGAAAAAATGTGGAACAAATTATTTGCAATTGCTGATAAAAATAATGTAACCATTGTATTGGCTGGTGGAAACGATGATGTTTTAATTGGAATTGGACCTATGGGCAGAACACCTTATACAATAAATGTATCTGCCATTAATCCAGATATTAAAAAAGCTAATTTTAGTAATTATGGCGATTATTCCACAGTTAGTGCTCCAGGTGTAAAAATATACAGTTCAATTCCTTCAAATAAATATGATTTTTATGATGGTACAAGTATGGCTGCACCAATAGTAACCGGTGCGGTAGCTTTACTTAAATCAGAAAACCCTGCATTAACCACTAATGAGATTAAAAAAATATTAAAAATAACTGGTGTTAAAGTCAATGAACCAGATAAATATGTAGGTGAACTAATACAACTACATAAAGCTTTGATGTATGCAAAAGGAGAGTTACCAAACATAGTTGACTGTCCTAATATTCAGAAAAAAATTGATAGCTTACAAAGACAAATAGACGAACTAAAAGGTTTGTGTGATTCAACCAGTAATAAAAATGAAGAATTAGTGATACCTGATGCACCTAAAGACTTTAAATTTGCTGAAGGAAAATGGAAAAGTAGTAGTGATTTGATAAGTATTAGAACAAACAAACCAATTGAATTGTATTTTGATTTTTACAATAATGGAACAGGTAAATTAACACTACAAGAGTCTAATGGAAACTTATGCTATGCTGGTCTTGATTTAAGTGTAGATAAAAAATTGTTAAGTATTATTCAAAAAGAAAATGCAAAATGTGTTAATGGTAAAGCTTACGATATTTATAAGTTTAAATGTGTTTCTACTGGACGTTCAGCTGCAAAATGCAAAGCTAAGACAAAATCAGGTAGTACAATTGTTGAATTTACATTGAAAAGAGTTTATTGATGAAAAATTTTGTAAAAGAAACAACAACACGAAACCTTAGACCTTTTAAAACTAATAATATACAGATAATGTATAGGTATAGTATATTTAAAAGTTTATTTAAAAAAAACAAAGCATATACTATTTTTGCTGAACCTGATTTTTCTTTTATTAATAAAAAAATAATTAAATGGTACAGTGAATTTAATTCAGAATCGGTTTCATATAATGATGTGAACGATGATGAAAAACTACGTATTAATAAATTACTAAAAAACCAAGTTAAGTTGCTATATAACTATGCTTTATATATTCATGAAAATAGCACCGATAATGATAAGATATTTGAAACTCTTGATAAAGCAATTGAAGTACCCGACTTATCTGATATTAATATATTAAAAGACAATAACAGAATTAAGATTGTATTGACAAGATGGGGAGCTATAAGTGATGAATATAATGCTAAAAAAGGAATAATAAAAAATTTAGTACCTGTAAAAATTAAAGATATTACTTTTAATTTGAAATATAATGACGGTACTCCAGCATTAGATAAAGAACTTTTTTTTAGATTGAATGAGCTTGTAACAAATTATAAGACAGATAACAATGGTAAAATTGTTTTATTTGATATACCATTTTGGCAAATTATAGAAGTTTGGCATAATAATGAAAATTTTGAAAAAGTTTTTAAAAACAAATATAAATGTAGTAGTAAAGATCAGTACACAATTATTATTCCTAAGGAAAAAATATTTTTTGATATGCGATTTATTATCCATAACGAAAGTAGTATTCCTGAAAAAAACAGAGAATTTAGTATTACAATAGACAATTCATCAAATAAATACAAGACAAATAGCAATGGTGAATTTATTTTAAATAAAATTGAGGAAAAAAAGAAAGTATATTGTTCTGTAGATGATAATGGTAATATTCAAAAATTTGGTTTTCTTAATGATGGAAGGAGCTATTATATATTAAAACTAAAAACTAAAAAAGTTAAAGTAGAACCTATTAGTAAAGAAAAGCCCATTGAAGAGAAAGTAAAAAAAGAAGAAAAACCTATAAAAGAAACAGTTACTATTGTAACTCAACCAACTTATTCAACTGATACTGATAGGAAATTAAGAGTTATATATAATAACAATTCAGTTGTTAAAGGTGCTAAAGTTTTTTTTAGTAATTCATCTGATTATTTAAAAACGGATATTAATGGTGAACTACAGTTTCAATCTAATGAAAATAGTCTTATTAATATAAAAATAAAAAAGAACTATAGAGTAACAAAAATTGATTTATTTATTACGAATCAAAAAGAGTATGTTATAAAAATAAATTCAAAAAAAAGAATACTACTATACTTGATACTATCATTAATACCACTATTGGCAATATTGTTTTATTTTATTTTATTTTCAAATGCAAAAGTTGAAAAGTATACTCATAAAGTATTTATATCCGGCTGTATTGTTAGTGATAATTATGTAAGAGAAATATTTAGTGAAATCTTTGTTGATGATGAGTATAGTATAACAGTTAAAAAAGGAGTGTATAATATTAATGATATTTTACCTGAAATTAAAAAAATCACTCTTGATGGTTTAGTAATTGGTATTAAAACAAGATTGATTTTATATTCAGATAAAAATGGACATGGAAATATTTTAGTTGATACAGTTGGACCTTTAATTATCAATTGTAAAAGATGGAGGTATAATAAATTTTTTAATATCTCAAATTCAAAAAAATATAAAAAAGAATTACAAAATATATTTCCATTGAAAAAAAGAATGTGGAGTACTGATACTTTAATGAAATATAATAATGGGTCGATAAAAGTTTTATATGAATAAATTTTATTTACCAAATAAGGTCTTCGACCTATTTAATGTGGCTTACGCATTTTTATAAATTGCTATTATGTAGCCAATTGTACAAAAACAAATGCCGAAAAATTTTTGTTAGGGTACTTATAGCGTCTTTAAGGACTCAATAAATCAATTTTTTGAAAATTTAAACTCAGAATATTAAATGGAAAAAATATTAATAAGTGTTAAATTAGAAAATTTAGATAATAAACTAATAAAAATAAAAGTAAATCCAAACAAAAGAATTGATGAAGTTTTGGATTCAATAGTTGATAGCCCAAAGATTGGACTGGCTAAACAAAACGAAGAAAATGTTCCTCTATATTATGGACTATGGTTTGGAAAAGAGAATGTTGCTATTGATGAGCAAAAATTTGAAGACGCAGGAATAGAGGAAGGTGATGTTTTAATTTTACGTGCAATCATAGGAGAAAACGAAGAAGATGAAAAAACTAAATTACCGTTTTTTAAGAAAATAAATAAAAAGCAAGCAGCAATTATTTCAGTTGTTTCGGTTTTGATTCTTACTATTTTAATACTTATTACAAATTGGAATAAGTTGTTTCCTGAAGTCAAAGAAGTCGTATATAATAAAAATGAGTTTGTTGCTCAATATATGGGGTATTTAGAAATAAATGGAACAAAAAAATTATTAAAACTTAATATTATTGAAGTTAGAGACGACTGGGTAATTAAGTATGACTTGTATATTGATAAAAAACCGGAACTAAAAAACAAAAAAGCAAAAATAGAACCTTTAAATAATAAAATTATTTTCTTTGAAATGCCCGAAGACACTAAGGTTGAAAAACAAACAATAAGTAAATTAGACAATGCCAAATTTAGTAAGACAGATGTTGGCAAAATACAAATTTTATTAAATAACAATTGTGAATTAATTCAATTATAAAAATATTAAAAAATGAAAAATAAACTTTTTTTATCTCTATTGATGACATTATTAGTATTTTCTGCATGCAAAGACGAGAAATGTGCAGATATGAACCAAAAACTTGAATTGCAGCTTGAAGAATATGAAAAGAGAGAAAAATTTCTTAGCGAAGCAATGACTGACTATGACAAGAGTATTGATGAGTATAAATTGAAAAACGATACTCTGAAAATGTTTCAGGATTCTGTGAGGATTCTTACACAAAAAATGGACGAAAAAGGTTCTGCAAATAGTGAAGAAACTAATGTATTAAAAAAATATATGACTAAGATTAGAACAATGTTATCCGAAAATAAGAAAATAGCTAAATATTTGAAAGAATATGTTGGTGATAAAGACCTTGGTGCCAATCCAGCTTTAGCAGTAGAATTTTTAGCCAAAAACATTGAATCAAAAGAAGTTGAAATTAAAAGTATGCAAGATGAAATTGAACGATTAAAAAATAGAATAAGTGGGCTTAACTATACAATTGTTACTATTAGTGCAGAAAAAGATGAGTTAACTGATGGGTTTGATTCTTTAAAAGTAGAAAATACTATTGTCAAAACTCAAGTCGCAAAATTATTAGCACGAAGTATTAAAACTCAGTTTTATGGTAAAAGTAATAAAAATATAACAAAAGCATTAATTCGTTTACATAAAAGAGCAAAATTTATTGAAATATGTTTTAATATAAACAAAAACGAATATGCAACTAAGGGTAATCATTCTTTTTATATATGTATTCAAAAAGGTAATAATATTCTTACAAATAACACATCGAATATTTTAAGAACACCTGATAATAAGGAATTTGGTTATACAATAAAACAAGATGTCAATTTTGATGGTAGTTTTACTAAAACATGTGCACGCTGGAATAAAGAAACCATAGAATTAACAAAAGGTAAGTACACAATTATTATATATAATAAAGATGGTGAAATTATAGGAAGAGATTATTTCAGTTTATAAATTAAAAAACCAAACTTGTATATGAATATTATTATTGATTTTCAAAACAAAAAAATTAATAGAGAAATAACTTTAGATATTGATATTAATATTTTTATAAAGCAAATGTTATCTAAAACAGATATTGTTGATTACTCGGAATATGAGTTATTTTCTATTGAGAAAAATAGAGCAGTTACAGGAACTTTTTCAGAAAATAATATAAAGCAGAATTGTGAATTTATTTTACAAATTAGAAATAAAAAAAAAATTGAAAAAGAATATTCTGAACTTACAGATATTGATATTGACATTGAACTAATTGACAATAACGAAAATGAAAGAGGTCAATTATTTCAAACTGAAAATATTGATAATTCCAAATATAAAGAATACTTGCTTGATGAGATATACGATAGTACAATAGTTAAAAAATGTTATATTCATAATAATACATTTAATGAAATTAAAGAGTTTTGTATTGAATCAATCAAGAAAAAGATAAAAAAAGAATATGGAGCATTTTTGCTTGGCAAATTTTTCAAAAAAAGTGATAACGAATATATTATTTATATCGAAAAATTTGTAATTCCAACTTGCTATGCTTTTCATAACGAATATCGTATAGACTTTGGCAGCAAAGCAATGATTGAGCTTGATGCTGCTTTACAAAAAAACAAAAATATGTGCCTTATAGGTTGGTTTCATACACACCCAGGACACTCTGTTTTTTTATCAAACTACGATTTAAATGCTCACTATGGTTCATTCAACGAACCATACCAAACTGCAATTGTTACTGATACTCTTACCGAAGAATTTGATACAGGTATTTTTACGCGAAAAATAAATATGGAAATGAATAATATTGAGGATGTAATTGTTAAATAATTTTATTAAGATATATTATGAAAAAAATGAAATACCGTGTAAGAATAGTACATACAGGGAAAGAATTTACAATGTCATTATCTCCCAACACACAAGGAACACAGATTGTAAAAGCATTACTAAATAACACCAAACTAAACCTTGAGAAAACTGACTGTGGAGGAAATCTTATAGAATATAAACTAACTTCAAATCATATTGGTAAAGACATATGCAATGAGACATTAGCAAATGTAGGTGTTACAAGTGATGATTTATTGTTATTATTTCAAAGGTTTAAAAAAATGAAATACCGTGTAAGAATAGTACATATAGGGAAAGAATTTACAATGTCATTATCTCCCAACACACAAGGAACACAAATTGTAAAAGCATCACTAAATAACACCAAACTAAACCTTGCGAAAACTGACTGTGACGGAGAACTTATTGAATATGAACTAACTTTAAAACGTACTGGTAAAAACATACGCAATGAGACATTAGCAAATATAGGTGTTACAAGTGTTGATTTATTGTTATTATCTCAAAAAATAATAGCGGGAAAACCTATAATATATTTGTATCCAAATATAGAACAGGAGGTTTCTATAAAACTTAATATCAAAGGTATTATAACAGTGACATATCCACCATATAAAGATGAATGGAAAGTAAAAGCATTTCCTGATGGTAAAATTATAAACTTTTCAGATAATAAAGAATATTCATATTTGTTTTGGGAAGCCAATATTTTTTTAAAATGGAATATAGAAGATATAGATGGTTTTGTTGTAAAAGGAGGTGAAACAGCAGTTTTTCTGCAAGATATTTTATCAAAATTAGGATTGTTGCCTAAAGAATATAATGAATTTATTGTTTGGTGGTTACCTCAAATGCAAAACAATAAGTATAATTTTATACATTTTTCAGAAAAAGAATATCAAGATATTGCACAGCTTTCAATAAATCCAAAACCTGATTCTGTTTTGCGTATATTTATGGTTTGGAAGGCATTAGAAACTAAAATAAAAGTAAAAGAACAAAAAACAAAAAATTTTAAAAGAAAAGGCTTTACTGTTGTTGAATGGGGAGGTACCCAAATATATTAAGTAAAAAAATAACAAATGATAGACATAATTTTAGGAACAACTCTTTCATTAGCCAGCATGGGACATGCATTTGTACAAGACAAAAAACAAGATAAAATCAATAAAGAAATAATCAAAGAGTTGAAAGAACTGACGATTGTTGTTAAACAGCTATACGATAATGCAGTTGATAATGATGAATTTATCGAAATATCTATAGAAGACGAAATTCATATTCATATCGACGAAGATACTAAAAGAAGTGCAATTCCAAACTCCGACTCAATTATAATATATGATGACGATTCCGAGATTGATATTGAAGTTTTTAATGAATTCCAGTTAGAAATTACAAAACTATATATATACATAAATATTATTAAAGCAGATGGAGTGATTGATAACAATGAAGTAATTTTTTTTAATAAATTGTTGGAAAAATCAAAATTAAACGAGAAAATCAAACAAGATATTTATAATGAATTACATAGTTCTAAAGAGTTTGATATTGAAATATCTCACTTACTTATATATCCAGAAACAATTATTAACAACATTATTACAAATGTTATAAATATTGCTGCTTGTGATGGCTATATTCATAAAAAAGAAAAAGAATTTATTTATGAACTTGCTAAAAAACTAAAAATTCCTAGAATAAGAATTGATGATATGTTAAGCATTGCTTAACATTTATATTATTATGTTGTGAAACTGTGTTAAAAAAACAGAGTTTTTAGGCTATATCAATACAATTTTCTTAAATTAAGTCTACAATTGGCTGTCTTCATGTCTGTAGACTGAAAGCTGTTGTTTATCAGACTTATTAAAAGTAATAATTTAGCAATTTTGTTTGTTGCTTCGCTATGCTAAGTATATACTATAAACAATGTTCATTTTTTTTAACAATGCAAATAATAACAAAAACAAATAAAGATAATATACGTTTGATAATCGGTAATTATTATGATTACAGTCATAGGTATAATTATTTGTCAAATAGTTTGAAAAATGTAGATTTATTTTTTGCTGAACCGATTATAGGAACAAATACTATTCTTTGGCAAACTCCTATTAATGAGCTTATAACTAATTTTAATAAATTATCAATATTAAAACAAAATAGTGTAAATCAATATATTAAAAAAATAATAATATTTGAACTTAATAAAATAGCAGAAAACAATATTTTATTATCAAAAAAAATAAATAAATATCTCACAATTCCCAATACAGATAATATATATGTTTCGGAAAATGGTAATGCAATTAAAATAATTTTAACACAATGGGGTAGCAAATTTGATGATTTTAATAGAAAAGCTGTAAAACTTGATGCTATACCATTCAACAAAAAAGAATCAGCAGGTACTATAAGTCAAGCCAAACCAAGTCCCAAAAGAAAACCCAAAAAAATAGAAGAGAGCAAACCTCTAACTACAACAAACCAAAATACGACAACTCATACTTTTAGTTTTGATTTAGATATAAACACGTATAAAATAAATCTAAATTTAACAAATAATTTATACAAGTACTTTCAAACACAACAAAAAGCATTTATTTATCAAGGAAAAGTACCACCAAAAAACTGGGAAGTTAAATATCATACAATGTTTTTAAACAAAGAAAAAGACAATGATATAACTGAAGAAATAATAAAAAAGCTTAAAAAAATTGCATTAAAAACACAATTTTCACTTGTTGAAGTAATTACTGCTTTTGTACAGGGTGCAATAGAGTACCAACATAGTAAAATAAACGATATCAATAGAGTGAAATATTACCCATATGAAACACTTTATCAAATAGAAGGCGTATGTGAAGATACGTCAATACTTTTGGCTAAATTATTAATATCATGTAACTATGAGGTAGTATTTCTAAGTTATGAACGCGCTAAACATCTTGCAATTGCTATTAAAGTTAATTCCCATAAATATTCGAGCTATACATATAAAAAAAAATATTTTGCATATATAGAAACGACATCATATAGCAGGATAGCCAAAAAACCAGAAAAATTAGCAGAAGATATAAAACTAAATGAGAAGGCAAATATTTTGCTGCCAGAAATAAACGGAAAAAAAGAATTTCATATTTCTAATGATTTTATGAAATATGAAAATGAAATTATAAGCAAATACAAAAAAGAATATTTTGCAATATCTGCTGATGGGCGAAAACTGCTGATAAAAATATGTTATAAAAAAAACGAACTTGAACTAATTAAAAACCAACAGGAACAACTAAATAAAGAGTTAAAAAGTTTAAAACAAAAATTAAATACACAAACAGTAATTGATAAATATAATAAAAAAGTAAATGAATTTAACTTGCTTAACAATAAAGTAGAACAAAAACAAAATGAACACAACAAATTAGTAGAAGTATTAAACCAAATAAATAAGCAAAATACTTAAAAAAATTATACGGTCTTCTAACCATTTAATATTGCTTTATATATAATTAGCTATAATTCAAAAAGTAAGCTTTACACAAAATAGATGAAATTTTTGTATTAGTTCATAGAAAAAATAAAAAAGAATTCAACTAAAAAATAGGGAAAATGCAAACTATAAAAAAAACAGATAAAGATTCAATACGACTACTTGTGGGTAATTTTAACGATTATATTTTGCGATATAAATATTTGTATAATCAAATAAAAGAAAAAGCATTCTTTTTTGCTGAACCTTATCTTGCAGGTAATATTATACTTTGGCGTACACCACTAAAGGGGAAAATAATACCCTTTGGGAAACTACAAAAAAATGAAAAAGATAAGACTATATTCCAATTTGATGTTTTTTATAAAGAATTATGCAAAAAATTAAATCAAAACACTAAACTTATTAATGAAATTAATAACTGTTTTATAATTCCGTCAGAATCTGATATATATGTTATTGAAAACGATTTATCTAAAAATATAATATTAACTCAGTGGGGAAGTGAATTTGATGAAAGAAAGGCAACACCTTTTAATGTTAAATCATATTTTGAAGAAATTATTGAAAATCAAAAAGAAAAGATAAGAAAACAAAAAGAAGAAAAACGAAAACAAGAAGAAAAGCGTAGAAGAGAAGAAGAAAGAAAAAAACAAGCACCGAAGCCAATAAGCCAACCAGAAGTACTTCTAATTCCTGATGCTGCTGATGATTTTGAATTTGCTATGGGAAAATGGAAGAGTACAAGTGATTTGCGTAGTACATTATCAGAAGAATCCGTTGAGCTTTTTTTTGAATTTGATAAAAAAGGAAAAGGCACACTAACATTACTTGAAGAAAGTGGAAATAGATGTTTTGCACCTTTACAATTGCGTTTAGAAAAAAAAGTATTACATATAGAACAGTTAGATGTTGCTAAATGTGAGAATGATTCATTTTATATAAAAAATAATATCAAATGTGTTTCGGATGATAATAATGTTGCTCATTGTGTTACTGAAACAAGTTCGGGAGATAAAATTGTAGAATTTACATTAGAGCATTTAAAATAACATAAACAAATTATTTTTATGAATAAATATAAAAAAAAGTTAAAATTTGGTAGCAACAACGAAGAGTATATAATTAAAATAAAAAAGCCATGTAAATTGTGTTTATTATTGCTGTTAGTGCCTTTGTTATTGCTAATAAGATTTAACAATAAAATTGATTATGTTTTGATAAATAGTTGCGATAATTCTAAAATTGCAGATACAGAAATAGCTATAAATTATAAAGATAATAATATAGAACTTCATAATATCAAAAAAAAAACAGATTTAAATGGAGTAGTTTCATTTAAAATAAAAGGTAGGCGTTTATACGAAATTATTTTTGGACTTAATAAAATTACTAGCTACGAAGTTACCGCAAATGCAAATTCATTTGGCAAAACATTGGCTTCACACAAAGAATTATTAGTAAACTTAATTGAAAAAACAACAAATTTGATAGTTAGTATAAAAAAGGAATTTGTTGTAAATGTAATAAGCAAAAAAAACGAAAATTTAAATATTCCAGAAACAAATATTAAACTAAAATATTATATCAATGACAAAGAAACAATTCTAACATGTATTTCAGATAAAAAGGGAGTTTGTAGATTTGATATTCCTGTATGTGCTGAAGGAATAAAGCTATTTGGAGAAAAAAATGGCTACTCGTCTGATAGTATTTCTACAAATCTTGTTTCGGCAAAAGCAAATCCGGATAATAGAAAATTGAAATTGGAAGTATTAGGACCAGAACCGCCTAGAGAGAATTGTAGGGCTTATTTTACAGGTAGATTAGTTGGTGAAAAAGTTAGAAATACTAAAGGCATTGTCATACCTTATATTGTAGATAAATGGAGTGAGTATGTTGGTTCAGGCGAATATCCGGATAACAGTGTAGCTTTTCCAAAAGCAGTAGGTTCTTCTTTTGACGGAATTGCAATTGATTCAGGAACAAGAGTAATTATTTATAAAAATAAAAACTTTACAGGTGAAATATTATTTGATAAAACAGGTCCTGCAATTGTTAATAATAAGGATTATAAAAATTCTTATGCTTATTGTGATACGATTGTTTTTCCAATACCTGAGATTCAAGCAAGTTTTCCAAGTTCAGTTCGTGAGTGGAGTAAAACAAGTATGCATAATTGGTCGAATGGTTCAGTTAAAATTATTTGTCAATAAAAATATATAGAAAATTATGGCTCTTAAAATTTATTTAAACACAAAGTTGTAAAAATATCTGTGCATAAGCAATGCAAGAAGGTAAGCAGAGCCAATTTAGTAAAACAATATTAAATTTATCATTATATAATAATTTCTCATTTATGAAAACAATAGAAAAAAAGTCTACATCTTCAATAAGATTTATCGTTGGAGCAGTAAACGATTATGATATAAGATATCGTAATTTACAAAAATTCTTAAAAAAAGGTAATCTTTACACTCTTTTTGCTCAACCCCTAGTGTCGGGTAAACAAATTTTATGGCAAACTCCTTTGAAAGGAAAAATTACAAAGTACTCAAATTTATCACTGGATAAACAAAATATAGCTGATAGAATATTGGAAGAGCAGGCAGGTCAAATCATTGGTGCTATTTCTAACAGAATGAATACAAGTAAAATAAAACAATATTTAAGCATTCCGACCAAAAGTGATATTTATTTAGTACAAACAGATTTGGAAGATAAAGTTGTTATCACTCAATGGGGATGTGTTGCTGATGATGCTGATAAAATGCCTGTTACAATTATCAAAGATGAAAATTTTCCTGTACCTGTTTTATTTATTGTTAAATATAAAAATGGAGAAATGGCTCCTAATGAAGATTTATTTATTGTATTTAATAATATGGCAAATAAAGAAAATTCAGGAACAGAAGCCAAAATTGACTTTGGAAAAGTTGTTAAACGCACACCAATACAAGTATATCAAATTGTTGAGAAAAAAAAACAATTTTTTCACGACTTTATTGTTGATAGTCGAATTGAGTATTTTATAGAACTACCTCCTCTACAAACAATGCACTTTATGGTACAGGATACAAATGGAGACACTAAATCTGATTATAGTTTTACTTTTGAATATGCTGGTAAAAAACTTACTCAAATATCAAACGAAAATGGATTTATTGATATTGAAGGGATTAAAGTAACAACTTCTGTTAAAGCATATCATGAAAAATCTGAAAAAAAATTATATCCACACTCTTTTATTTGTGAGGAAGATAGAGATGTATATATTTTGTTAATACCTGCACCTATCGTTAAGGAACCACCACCAATAATTATTGATGAACCAGAACCATATATTGAGCCAAAATCAAAACCAAAACCTAAGGAATTAAAAATTAAACTTGTAACAAGACGTTTCTTTTTTCAAAAAAACAAACCCATAGCAAATCAAGAAATTGAATTTAAACATAAAGAAAAAGAATATAAACTGACGACTGATGATGAAGGATATTGCACACTAATAATAGATGAAATAGAAAAAGACGAAATAATTGAAGCATTAGTAAATATTCCAAAAAAGAAAAAAGAAAAAAAATCAAAACCAAAATATTCAAAAGACAATGCAAATAATTAAAAATACAAAAACAGACTCAATTAGAACATTAGAAGGTAGTTTTAATGATTTTTCAATCAGATATGCACAATTAAAGTCAATACTTATAACTAACAAACTTGATATAATTTTTGCAGAACCTTCAATAGCAAATAATGTTATAGTATGGAAAACTGAGCTAAAAGGAAAAATAGTCAATTACACAAATTTATCGAAAGAAGAAAAAGAAAAAACTGATAAATTACTGGGAAGACAAGCAGCAATTATTAAACAGAGATTAATAAATATACCATATATATCAAAAAAAATTGATATATATCTGAATATACCTTCTGATGAGTCAAAATACTTAATTAGAACTGATAAAGGTGATAAGGTTATTCTTATACAATGGGGATGTATTACAGATGATGCTGCTAAAAGTAGTACGAAAATATCAGTAGAAGGTGAATATCCTGTTCCTGTAATTTTTAAGACTATTTTTAAAGATAATACAATTGCTGCAAATGAAAAAATATATATAAATTATAATAAAAATGAATATGAAAAATTCACAAATAATCAAGGTATAATAAACTTTGGTAATGCATATACTGGGAAAACACTATCAACATATCAGATAGTTGAAAATAAAAAATGTAATGAACAAAAATTTATTTGCGATGGTAGAGATGAGTATATTATCAAAATTCCTAAAAATCAAAATATGCTTTTCAAAGTCCAATATAAAAATGGAAAAATTGTAAGTTCAAAAGATTTTATTTTTGAATATTCGGGGAAAACAAAAAAAATAACTACAAATAATAAAGGTGAAATACAATTAAAAGATATTCGTCCGCATACAAAAGTAAATATTTTTATACTAAAAGATGGAAAAAAAGAAATATTCAGTACAATTGTTTGTGAAGAAAATAGAAAAATATACAAACTATCATTACCCAATCCTATACAAATAAAGAAACAAAGTCCAAAGGTTGTAAGTATTATGCAACCAGATGATATAATAGATAAACCAGATGAAATAATAGAAAAAACAGACGATAAAACAGATGATATAATAGAAAAAATAGATGAATACAATCCAGTTAAAGATGATGAATCTGAAAAAAAAGTAAGAAGAAAAAAAATACGTAAAAGGATATTAATTGCTGGTGGTGCAACTATTTCATTATCTGCAATAATTTATGGTATAATGATATTTTTAGGAGTATTTGCTATTGTTACTTATACTGGTATGAAATTTAACGATAGTGTTTATGATAGTTTAAAAACTCAAAAAATGCTTTCTAAAGCATCTTATGTAACACTTGCCAAAAATTTTAGTTTAAAACCGTATTGTCCAACACCTAAGCAACAAGGACAGTATGGGACATGTGTAGGATGGTCATCAAGCTACGCAGCTAGAACAATTGTAGAAGCTTACAAAAAGGGTTGGAAAAATCAAACAAATAAAATTAACGAAAATGCATTTTCTCCACTTTTTGTATACGGCTTAATATATGTAGCTAAAGACAACTGTAGTGATGGAACCTCCATAAACCAAGCAATGAAAGTGCTAACTAAAATTGGAGATGTGAAATTAAAAGAATTCCCTAAAATGTGTGCATGTGAATCCGAAGTCCCTTTAAATTTAAAGAAAAAAGCAAGTGTAAATAAAATTGAACGTTATTCAAAACTATTTGATAGAAGAGATAAAAAGGATGTAAAAATAAAAACTGTTAAAAAAGCAATTTCTGTTGGAAACCCAGTTGTAATTGGAATGATGTGTTATAGTTCTTTTTCTAGTGCCAAAGGTGTATGGAATGGGGTACAAGATAGAAAACGAGGAGGTCATGCTATGTGTGTTGTAGGTTGGGATGATAATAAATATGGCGGAGCCTTTGAGATAATGAATAGTTGGGGTACTGACTGGGGGAATAATGGCTTTATTTGGGTTAAATATTCTGATTTTGCAAAAAATGTAAAATATGCTTTTGAATTAAATGGAAGCAATATTCCTAAAGTTAAAGAAAATTATGAATTATCAGCTTTATTACAATTCAAGTTAATCTCAGGTAAGTTTATGAAAGCTAATTGTTTGATAAGTGCAAGGGCATCTAAATTAGTAAAAGTTTCGAAGAGTCATTACAGAATATTAAACTCTTATAAATCTGGAACTAAATACAGAATATATATTACCAACAAACAAGCTGCCTATGTTTATGTAATTGGTTCTGATATAACTGGGACAATAAATAAATTATTTCCACCTGACAACAAAACAAGCCCATACATAAGTTATGCAAATAGTACTATTTCACTGCCTGATGATAAATATTATATTGAACTTGATAATACCATAGGTACCGATTATATTGCTGTTTTCTACTCTAAAAGTGAGCTTGATTTTAATACTTTACTTACAAAATTAAAAACAAAATCTGGTTCTTTTTCACAAAAAATAAATTCAGTTTTTGGAGCATATTTAGTTGAAGATATAAATATAAATTATAAACAAGATAAAATATTTTTTGAGGCTACTTCAAAAAATAAAATTACAGTACCAATTATTATTGAGATGAAACATACACGTTAATAAAATAATTGAATTATGAGCACACATAAACGAAAAATAAAATACAGTCCTGATAGTCATGAGCATTTAATTAAAATTAAAAAAAGATGTAAACCATGTTGGCTTTTACTTTTACTTTTGTTACTTCCTCTTATTTTACTTATTCCACTGGAAAAGGATGTGAAATTTAAAGTATTAAATTCTTATGACAAATCTGTTGTAAGTAATTTAAATGTAAGCTTTGAGTATTTAAAGCGTGATTTTTATAATTTTAAAACAAATAAATTTATTACACCTGAATATCGCTATCGCAAAACTGCTTATAATTCTGATACTACTGATGAAAAAGGTTTTGCTATCATAAAAAAAATAGAATATACTGTTTATCACTGGATATTTCGTAATAATGATACTACAAGAACATATGCAACAAGCAATTGTTACAAGCTTGATACAATTATTGATTTATTTGAACTTGAAGATGGAGATACTCTATATACAAATCCTATTTTACTTGACTTCGAATTTACGGTAGTTGATGCTGATGATAACAATGAACCATTAGGGGGAGCTTTAGTTACAATAAAATCGGACATGTTTGGTCTAAAAGACTCTACACGTTCTGTAAGTGCAGGAAAAGTTTTATTTAAACAATTTCCTAAATGTTCTAATATTGAAGTTGTAGGTTCTAAATACGGCTGGTTCAATGATACGATAAAAGGCAATGCTGGAAATATTTATCAAAAAGATGATACTTTATTCTTAAAACAAGAAAAAACAATTGTGAAATTTTTTGTTCAGGACTTGTATACCAAAAAACCATTAGTTAAAGCTTATGGTCAATTGTTTTTTAGAGATAAACCAAATGAACAAGTAGGAGATGCTTTTACTAACATTAATGGTGTAGCAAAAGGGGTTATTGATGATATTCATATAGTTAAATATATACGTATTGATGTAAATAAAACTAATAAACTGATTTTTTATAATGATACATCAACTGTTGATTATTTAAATTGGATAAAAGTTGAAGATTGGAATAAACGAACAGATTCTGCAAAAGTAATTTTTTTAAGACCTAATCCAAAACCTATTTTATTTCAGGATATTAATTGTAAAACTAAAGCAGGTATTTCAGGTGTTGAAAATTTAGTCACTATTGTTAAATCTAATGGGGAAATAGTAGGACCTACTCCAATAACAAGTGACTCTGATGGAAACTTTAGTATTTCAGCAGGTCCTGGAGATAATATTACAATAGAGGCAAAAATCAATAGTGCGTGTCCAAATGAATATTTACCAAACAGTACAACAATAGTAAATGCACCATTTGAAGATTTAAAAAATGATGCCAGTAAAAGAAAAATTCTTTTATGTAAAGTTGATGCCAAAAAATTAGAATTTAAGAATACTGATGCAGGCACAGGGTCTCCGCTTTCTGGAGTCACCAATACTGTAAATGTACAAGGTGGAGGTACTTATACATACACAAGCATAGCTGATGGTACTTTTGTAGTAACAGATGTATATGAATGTCAAATAATATCAATAACTGCATCTAAATCTGGATATGAAACAAATAATACTACTGTTGTAAACAAAAAATTTGATGTTTTAAGAGTTAATCCAGCAGATAGAATTATTCCATTAAAAAAGATAGTTTCGCCACCACCACCACCGCCACCGCCACCGCCAGTAAAAGGATGTGAAAGTATTGGAAGTGGAGGAGAAGGAAAAACAAAAACAGCCCATGATTTAGAAGGTTGTGAAACTTTTACAATTACTTGGGATATGCGCTCCATACCTGATGAAATGATTATTTATTGTGGAAAGGGTCCTTTTAAACGAAAATTATGGAAAACAAGTGGAGCTGTAAGTGGAAAAGGCTCAAGAACTTTGCGTTGTTCAAGAAAGTTTATTACAGTTGTTATAATAGGTAGACAATCAGGAACTTCATGGAATTATGATTTAAAATGTGATTGTAATTGATAACTTTACATATAGAATTTGAAGTGTAGAATAATATTACTCCAACTTCAAAGCTGGAGTAATATTTAAGATATTCGACCTATTTAATGTTGCTTATGTTTAATATATAATTACCTATAGCTCAAAAGTTAAGCTTTACATAAAATAGGTAAAACTTTGTATGAGTGCTTAATAGTGATACATATAATTAATATAAGGTTCTAAATTTGACAATTATTACGTTTTTAAATAAACAAAAAAAGTTTATTTCTGGGACTTGATTTAGTATAAACAGTATTAAATTTATCATTATATAATAATCCCTCATTTATGAAAATAATAGAAAAAAAGTCTACATCTTCAATAAGATTAATCGTTGGAACAATAAACGATTATGATATAAGGTATCGTAATTTACAAAAATTCTTAAAAAAAGGTAATCTTTACACTCTTTTTGCTCAACCCCTAGTGTCGGGTAAACAAATTTTATGGCAAACTCCTTTGAAAGGAAAAATTACAAAGTACTCAAATTTATCACTGGATAAACAAAATATAGCTGATAGAATATTGGAAGAGCAGGCAGGTCAAATCATTGGTGCTATTTCTAACAGAATGAATACAAGTAAAATAAAACAATATTTAAGCATTCCGACCAAAAGTGATATTTATTTAGTACAAACAGATTTGGAAGATAAAGTTGTTATCACTCAATGGGGATGTGTTGCTGATGATGCTGATAAAATGCCTGTTACAATTATCAAAGATGAAAATTTTCCTGTACCTGTTTTATTTATTGTTAAATATAAAAATGGAGAAATGGCTCCTAATGAAGATTTATTTATTGTATTTAATAATATGGCAAATAAAGAAAATTCAGGAACAGAAGCCAAAATTGACTTTGGAAAAGTTGTTAAACGCACACCAATACAAGTATATCAAATTGTTGAGAAAAAAAAACAATTTTTTCACGACTTTATTGTTGATAGTCGAATTGAGTATTTTATAGAACTACCTCCTCTACAAACAATGCACTTTATGGTACAGGATACAAATGGAGACACTAAATCTGATTATAGTTTTACTTTTGAATATACTGGTAAAAAACTTACTCAAATATCAAATGAAAATGGATTTATTGATATTGAAGGGGTTAAAGTAACAACTTCTGTTCAGGCATATCATGAAGAATTTGGAAAAAAATTATATCCTCATTCTTTTATTTGTGAGGAAGATAGAGATGTATATATTTTGTTAATACCTGTACCTATCATTAAGAAGCCTCCTGTAATAATTGATGATGAGCCAGTACCGGATATTAAGCCTGAACAAAAACCCAAACAAATAAAAATAAAAATAATTGATCATAAGAAAAAAATTGTCAAAAATAAAGAGCTAAAAATAATTTTCAGAGAAAAAGAATATGAATTAATAACAGATGAAAGTGGTTATTGCAGTCTTGAAGTAAAAGAAATTGAAGAAGGCGAAAAATTAGAAGTCATTATTAAAACTGATAAAAAAGAGAGAATTAGAAAATTGAAATATATAAAACAAAAATAAATGAACAAACAAAAAAAAAACATACATAAATCTATTCCTTTATCAGAAAATCAAATGGAATATACTTTTTTATTAAAAAAAAAGCGTCGATGGTGGTTATTATTATTGCTAATTTTACTTATTCTTTTTATTCCATTAAAAAAAGATGTTAAGATTCAATTGATTGATAGAAAAAAAAATAATATTATCAGTGATATTGAGGTCAAATTTGAATATAGAAAAAGAGATATTATTAACTACGATTCACTAAGCTTTTTTTCAAATTATTATCCACTCCCCAAACCTGCAATGTCATCAATAACAAATAAAAAAGGTATTGCTGTTTTTAAAAATGTAAAATATTCGATATTTCAGTACTTAAGTTCGTTTATTTATTCAAAAGACATTGGACATGTATTTATCAATAATAATGAATGTTATAATGCTGATTCTATATATGATTTTTACGATTTAAAAAACAAAGCTGTACAAAAACTATATGTAAATCCAAATTTAATTGATATTCAATTTACTGTTATTGATAAAGAAGATAATCAGGAATTACCAAATGCTCTTGTTACAATAGTTTCAAATGAATACAACTACATTGACTCTGCATTATCTGATGAAAGCGGAAGAGTATATTTTAAAAATGTTCCGAATTGTTCCGAAATTGAAGTAATTGGAAAAAAATATGGCTGGAAAAACGATAGTATTACCAGAATAACAAAGGAAATTATTCGAAACAAAAAAGATACTCTATTTTTGGAACAAGAGAAGGTTATAATACCGTTCTACGTAAAAGACCTGCAAACCAACACTCCCATTGCAAATGCCTACGGTTATTTATTTTTCAGAACTGCACCAAATACAATAATTACCTCAGCAATAACAAACAGAAACGGTCTCGGAAAAGGTGTTTTTGAAGAAATTCATAAAATAAAACGAATAAGAATTGATGTAAAAAAACAGTGCTACAGAGACAGTTCTACAATAAATTATTATGTGGCAGAAGACTGGATACTAAAAACTCCGCAAGAACAAACAATATACATTGCACAAACTTTCAAAAATATTACATTATATATTTACAAATGTTGGAATCCTAAAAAAGATTCATATAAATTGTATATTGATGGAAATTTAATAACGAATTATAGAGCTACCACGGCAAACGAAACTACTGGCGAGGAAACACAAAAAAATAAAACTTTTATAACAAGAAATATAACTTTATCCTGCGGTACACACACTATAAGTTTAAAATTATTAAAAGAAGGCGGTAATGGTTCGTGTGGTGGTTGCACAGAAGTTGCCATACCCAATATAAATTTCTCAAGACGTGCAGACAGAAAGCACAACGACCCAAAGAAAAATTTCACATGGACTTTTAACATAAACTAAAATGGCAAAAAACAAGGAACAAAAAGAAAAATATATAGAACGACAGATAGAATTGGATACAGAAACAAAAGAATATGTTTTTCAAATGAAAAAAAAATGTCTATGGTGTTGGTTGTTGCTATTATTACTTTTATTACCATTACTATGGATAAGGATTGGTGATACAATAAGTTATAAAATCAAAAGCTCATGTCCGATTGAATATATTACTGACAAAACTATACATATTACATACATAGACGCTGATAATAAGGCTGTTGATAAAATAAAAAATATTGATACTAACAAAAAAGTTACATTTAATATTAAAGGTCGCCGAATATATATGAGCATCTTTTTGGTATTGACAAAGCAGCTAATAATATAGTTTCAGCAAAAGTAAATTCAGCTTTAAGTTTGCTTCACGAACATAATGCACAGCTTAAAGATGTAAGAAACAGAGAAACAATAATAAAACTACCGCAAGAAGATACTCTGACAATAAATGTAATAAGTGAAATGAATAGAAATTATAAAATCAAAGATACTAAAGTAACTCTAACATATTACCTAAAAGAAAAAATATATAAATTTGAACAACTAACCGATACTTTTGGTAATTGCAGTTTTATTATTCCTTCTTGTACAGAATTTGTTGAATTATATGGCGAAAAACGCTCATATTTACCTGACTCACTTTTAAAAACAGAATATCAAATTGTGAAAAATGATATTCAAAAACGAACTTTAATTTTAAAACCCAAAATTTATGATTTAGATATTGTTA
This sequence comes from Bacteroidales bacterium, assembly GCA_029938185.1. Classification (GTDB taxonomy): domain Bacteria; phylum Bacteroidota; class Bacteroidia; order Bacteroidales; family JAOZVK01; genus JAOZVK01. Next base: position 41,143 of record JAOZVK010000002.1, read on the forward strand.
TGTGTATTGATGCAACAGGAAGTATGGGGCACTTATTGAGGAAATTAAAATAAGTGCTGTAAATATTCATACAGATATTGAAACTGCAATGAATAGGCATGATAAATACAAAGACTCAATACGAATTAAAAATATAGCATTTCAAGATTTCAACTTTAGTGGAAACCCAAATGCGATTATTGAAACTAAATTTTTTAATCTACCTAGTGAAATTAGTCAGTATAACACAATTGTAAGTACATTTGAAGCTGATGGAGGTGTTGCAATTAATTTAGATGTATTATCGCTTGCTTTCCTTTCTGATTGGAAAATAAACGAAAAAAATGACAGACAAATCATTTTACTTTTTGCAGACACAGATGACAGTGAGTCTAAATTAGAAGATGAAAATTGTATTGTTTACAATCCAAACATACCTAAAAATTATTATGAATTTGCTGATATGTGGAAAAGTATTAATAAAAATGCAACACTAGTTCTCCTAATTGCAAGACAAAAAGGTAGCACCCCACTTTGGGACAAAATTGAACAAGAATGGGACAATGTTATACTAATTTATACTGGAACGAGTGGTTTTTCACCTGCCGATTATCAGAGAGCATTAGATGAAATAGCAAAAGCAATATAAAAAAAATTGAATATTTTTAATGGCACTTTATGCAAAAATATGTAACATTATGTACTTTTAGATAGTTTTTCAATACATATAAAAAATAATTTCTGTTTCTTTTACAAAAAAACAAGTAAAGCATCTCAAAAAAATACAATGAAAAACAAAATAATACTATCATTATTCATTCTAATTACTAAGCTATCCATTGCTCAAACCGATAAACTTGTAACAGATATTCAATCTCCTATTTTTGGGGATATGAGTAAAAGTAGTTGTTATTCAGATAATTGCACAAATGCATATGGAAAATATAAATTTAGTAACGGAGCTATTTATCAAGGAAATTTTAAGAATAATTTAGCACACAGACAAGGAAAATATACCTTGAATGATGGATATTCGTATGATGGTCATATAGCAAACAACAAACACTAATGGCTTTTGGAAGTACTGTTACAAAAGTTTTTCGACATTTACTTATTCATGATTTCCTGATTAAATTGTTTTTGTCCTAATGCGTAAGTAACTATAAATAGGTCGAAGACCTTAATACTTATGTTATGACATTAATGGATTACTATTTTACTCAAAAAGTAAATAAAACTGAATTATTTAATGCGATTGCTGAATTACTCCAATTAGATAATTCACAAATTATGTGTACAGATACTGGAATCCAAACAGAAAATACAAAAGCTGTTGCTATGTATAGTGAATTTGGTAATGGTGATTACAAAGCAACTGTAGAAATAAATTCATATGAAACTATTTACGACCAAACTCAGTTTTACGAATTAGACTTTGGAATTAAACTTGCCAAAAAAATTAAAGCAGATTTATATGCTTCTGCACCAGATTCCAGTCCTTATGATTTAATAAAAATTACACCAAACGGAAGTGTATACAATTGTATTGATGATTTTTATAAAGACGAAGAAATTACTAAAATCGTAAATTTAGGAAAATTCTCTGATGAAGGAATAATAAAATTAAAAAAAGAATATACAAAAGCTGCTATAAAAGAGCACAAAGAATATAATAATAGAGACAAGGACTATTTTTATAAGCAGATTGTTTAATTCTACTTTACGAAGTTTAAACGTTTGATAATAAAGATATTAAATATTTAGTTTTTAAATTTTTTATGTATACTGAGCAAACTTAAACCAAAATTATAAATTTTAAGTTTGAGCGAAGTTAAAACCTTAATACATTAATAAACAACTGCTTCGACTCCGCTCAGCCTACGAAATAGAACATGGAGATTGAGCGAAGTCGAAATCGGTGCTAAAAAAAACGAATAATTTGCAGACCCGGCTTAAACTCAGAACTCACAAAAACAGTTTTCTTTTTCCAAAACAATCGCAAGTTAAA
>JAOZVK010000422.1 GCA_029938185.1 Bacteroidales bacterium
ATCCTGTAAATCCTGTCAAAAAATAAAATAATGTCCAATACTATACGTGTAGCCTGAAAATCTAATACACTTCGGTATAAATTAGCACTTTGTGTTAACATTAAATAAGGAAATAAAAAATAAATATTGTTATAATACATAACATATAAAAAATATAGTTATATTTGAAGTCAAATATCTGATAATAATTTTGGCTCTATAAAGTTACTTACTAAGTACTGTTACAAAAGTTTTTCAACATTTACCTATTCATAATTTACTGATTAGGTTATCTTTGTACAAATACGTAAGCATCTATAAATAGGTCGAAAAGACCTTACACAAATTTATTTAGGTATTAAATAGTACAAAAAGCTCAAAGAACCATAATTTTACAATAAAAATAAAAAATTATCTAATTATGATTAAAAGGAATTATATATATATGTTCTTATTAATAGGGACATTAATATTTGTAAACTCATGTGAAGGTGATGAAAATAATGAGAATAAGGACGAAAAAGATACTGTTAAGGTAGAGACAGAAGATAATCAAACATCATTATTAAAAATTAATGACAGGCTTTTTAGTATACCATCTCCATTTCAAATAGTAATGCTTGTAAAAGAAATTAATATTCCATATAACAGAGAATTGCTAAATCCAACCAGTAATCAAATAAATTATTCAACAAATTACAAAAAAGCATTAAATTTGGGTGTATATGGTGCAAATTTAGGATATTTGAACATATATGGACAATTGCCTGATGCTGCATCATATTTTACAGTAGTCAGGAATATATCTAAAGAGTTGGGAATAATGTCATCAATGAATGAACGTGTTATTAAAAGAATGGAAAACAATAACTCTAATAAAGACTCATTAACTCATATTATTTCAAGAATATATAGAGATGCAGATGCATACTTACTTAATAATAATCGTAATGAAATTGGCGTTTTAATAATTGCAGGAGGTTGGATCGAAAGCCTATATATAATGACACAATCATTACAACACACCAAAGATCAGCGACTTATTGACAGGGTTGGAGAACAAAAACATCCTTTGGATAATCTTATTGAACTATTGCGACCATACTATGGTAAAAGTACTCAAGAATTTGATGGATTTTTGGAAAATCTGGTTGAATTAGCAACAGTTTTTGATGGTGTTGTTATCAAATATCAATATATAAAACCAAGTGTTGATAAAGTTAATAAAATTACCACAATCAACAGTAAATCAAAAACAATAATTAATGAGTATCAGTTAAAAGCAATTACTGAATCAATTAAAAAAATTAGATATAAAATAATAGAATAAGGTCTTCGACCTATTTATAGTTGCTTATGCATTAGTATAAAGGTAATTTAATCAGTAAGTTATGAATAGGTAAATGTCAAAAGACTTTTGTAACAGTACTTACAATCTATATATACAAAATATCTCTTAATATTAAACAAAATATACCATGAAAAAAGTATTACTAATAACTTTTGTAATATTAATACATATAATATTATTTACAACTAATGTAAAAGCACAAGCTGATACTTTAATGAAAGTTTGCTCCAAACATTTGGCAGTACCGTATATCTCAGATGGACAACAATACCGGACTTTCTTAAATTCAGATGATGTTGCAGAATTTAAAGTCACATTTTATGGCAATACAACATATAGAATAGTTGCAGGTAGTGGTTTGATTGATGGCAATTTAATATTTTCTTTATATGATTCAGAAAGAAATATATTGTTTACAAATAAAGATTATAACAATACACCTTTCTGGGATTTTAAATTTAAATCTACAACCGATTGTATTATTGAAGCAAAATTAGATCCAAGAGGTCCTAAATCGGGTTTAGCTATTGTGTTAATTGGTTTCAAACAGTAAAGTAATACATTCAAAATAAGAGCTTTATACAAAATGTGTAAAAGAAATTGTATGAAGATTTTCAAGTCTATTTACGTATAAAATAAAACAATTGTATTAAATGAGTGAATCAATTTTAAAAGCATTAATGCAATTATTTGCTGTCATTACAAAACCAGAAAGTAATGTAAACGAAAGACAACTTATTGTCAAGTCTTTTCTGAAAGAACAGTTAAATAAAGAGCTTGTTGAAGAATATTTGAAAGTTTTTGATAGTTTTTATGAACTACATCAAAGAAAACAAAGCTCAAAATCTCGTCGTCGTAAAAGAACTGCCGCAAGTTCAGTAAAAATATTGATGATATGCAATGCTATAAACAAAGAACTTACACAAAAACAAAAACTTGTTGTAATTATAAGATTACTTGAGTTTATTAAATCTGATATCGAAATTAGCGAACAAGAATTAGAGTTTGTTGCAACTGTTGCCGACTCATTTAATATCCCACTGAATGAATTTGAAAATATAAAAACCTTTGTTTTATATTCATCAAAAACCATTCTTGATTCTGATAAAGTATTGATAATTGATTCAAATCATGAATTTACACATCCTCAAATAAAACACATAAATTCATATTTTCTTAGCGGACAAATTATAATATATAATATTAGCTTTGCTAATATGCAAATATTTACTTTTATTGGCGAAAAGGAATTATATCTTAATGGACAACTTCTTAGCGAGTATAAAATACATATTCTTACTGCTGGTTCTTCAATAAGAAATTCAAAAATTAAACCTATTTATTATAGTGATATAATTAGTACATTTAATATTGATAAAATAAAGTCAAAAGTTGTTTTCGAGGCTAATAATATAACTTATAAATTCAAAAATGGAGTTTTTGGAATTCACAAGATGAGTTTCATTGAACGTTCAGGAAAGTTAATAGGTATAATGGGGGCAAGTGGCTCAGGAAAATCTACCTTATTAAATGTCCTAAATGGAACATATAAACCAACAAATGGCGAAATTCTTATTAACGGTATTGATATATATAAAGAATCAACCAAAATTGAAGGTATAATAGGCTATGTGTCGCAAGATGATTTGTTGATGGAAGAGCTAACTGTATTTCAAAATTTATACTATAATGCTAAACTCTGTTTTGATGGATTTTCTGAATTTCAAATACTACGTCGAGTTTTTAAATTGTTATCCAATTTGGGCTTGTACGATATAAAAGATATGAAAGTAGGTAACCCTCTAAATAAAAAAATAAGCGGAGGGCAAAGAAAAAGACTAAACATAGCTTTAGAATTAATAAGAGAACCTGCTGTTTTATTTCTTGATGAACCAACGTCTGGACTATCATCAAGAGATTCTGAAAATATTTTAGATTTACTAAAAGAATTATCTCATAAAGGTAAGTTAGTTTTTGTAGTAATTCACCAACCTTCCTCAGATATTTTCAAAATGTTTGATAAGTTGCTAATTATGGATCAAGGTGGCTATATGATTTATAATGGCGACCCTGTAGATTCAATAGTGTATTTTAAATCTCGTATAAGACAAGCTGACTGGAACGAAAGCGAATGCTCCATTTGTGGTAATGTGAACCCCGAACAAATATTTAATATTGTTGAAGGACAAATATTAGACGAATATGGAAATTTAACAAAAACAAGAAAAACATCATCAGTAGAATGGTATGAGCATTATAATGATTTTTTTGAAAAAAAGAATAAAAAATCAATACTTGTTCGTCGAATACCCAATATTACCTTTAAAGTACCTAACAGATTAAAACAATTTAAAGTATTTATTGTTAGAGATGTTTTATCAAAATTAACTAACAAACAATATCTTTTAATAAATTTACTGGAAGCTCCTGTATTAGCATTTCTTCTATCGTTTATAATAAAATATTATAATGTTGATATTGAAAATACATTAGGATATACTTTATATAAAAACAGTAATTTACCTGTATTTATTTTTATGTCGGTTATTGTTGGTATATTTATAGGTTTAACAGGTAGTGCACAAGAAATTATAAAAGATAGGCTGATTTTAAAACGTGAAGAGTTTCTGAACCTTAGCCGGTTTAGTTATTTGACTTCAAAGGTGAGTATACTTTTTGCTATATCAGCATTTCAATCATTAACTTTCGTATTAGTAGGTAATTGGATTATGGAAATAAAGGGTATGTATTGGCAATATTGGCTTGTATTGTTTAGCACTTGGGCTAGTTCAAATATGGCTGGTTTAAATATTTCCGATGGTTTTAAAACTTCTATAACTATATATATAATTATCCCATTTTTAGTTATTCCACAAATTATACTAAGCGGAATAATTGTTAAATTCGATAAACTAAACCCTTTAATTTCATCACCAAACGAAATACCTTGGTATGGAGAAATGATGACATCAAGATGGGCATATGAAGCATTGTCTGTTTATCAATTTAAAAATAATAAATTTGAAAAACGCTTATATAAATACGATAAGAAAAAAAGTATCTCAGATTATAAGAAAAACTATTGGTTGGTATCATTAGAAAATAAAATTACAGACTATGAGAGGAATTATAAAAAACCTGAAAAAAAAGAACAATTAATACGAGGTTTTGAATTACTTAGGAATGAAATATCAAAAGAGTTAAAGATTAATCCTAAAGTAAAATTAAACATAAGTGTTGATAGTTTGTATATAGATAAACTATCAAAAAAATCAATACCTATTATTAAACAGTACTTCAGTAATTTGAATATTTATTATATGAACCTTTACAATGTAGTTGATAATGGGCGAGATATGGTAATTACGAAATTGCAAAAAAATAAAGAATTAAGAGAAGAATACAAAATGACTAAAATGAGGTATCATAATGAAGCCTTAGAGAAATTTGTAACTAATCAGGATGAGCTTGAAAAAATTGTAGAATATGAATCTAATTTATATCAAAAAACTTCACCTATTTTTTATGATCCAGTTTCTTATTTTATAAAAGCTCATTTTTATGCTCCACGTAAGAGGATATTTGGAAAATTTATTAGCACTTATGCTGTTAATGTAATCGTAATATGGATTATGACATTATTTTTATTTGTCACGCTGTATTTTAGTGTTCTTCGTAAATTACTTGGTTTTTCAACTTATGTACAAGAGTTTATACAAAGAAAGAAAAAATAGGCTTTTCGAGCCTTTTTTGCTATGATGTAATCAAACAAAATATTAAAAACCCTTTTTTTTATCACAGCAATAAAAACCACTTTAACGGTATTATTACTGTATCATTTTTAAATTCTATTTCATCAATTTTTGTATTGATAA
>JAOZVK010000423.1 GCA_029938185.1 Bacteroidales bacterium
CATTGTACCATTGTACCATTGTACCATTGTACCATTGTACCATTGTACCATTGTATCATTGTACCATTTTATTTTAATGTGAAAAATTCAAGCAAAATATTACTAATTAATACACCGCAAGAAAATACGATTCATGCAGGTGTTGATGATGAGTTTGTTGATATAATAGGTTATTACCCACCACTTGGTTTATTATATTTAGGAACAGTACTGAAAAACAACAATTATGAAATTAAAATAATTGATTGTGTTCCTCAAAAAATTGATTATACCGAACTCAAAAACCAAATTATTCAATATGAGCCAACTATAGTAGGTATTACAACATATACTACTTCAATGAGTGATGTGCTGACAACTGCAAACTTGGTAAAAGAAGTTAATGACAAAATTGTTACGGTTATTGGTGGACATCATCCAACATTGTATCCAAATGAATCAATAAAATATGATAATATTGACTTTATAATACAAGGTGAAGGCGAATATAGTTTTTTACAATTGGTACAAGCAATTGAAAATAATGAAGCACAAGAAAAACTCGAAAAAATTGAAGGTATAGGCTTCAAAATAGAAAAGAAAATATTTTTGCATAAGAAACAAGCTTATCTAAAAAATTTGGACGAACTCCCAATTCCAGAAAGAAAACTCTTACCTATTGATACTTATAAAAGCATCGTAGGTAGAAACGAAATGGTAGCAACTATAATGTCATCAAGAGGTTGTCCGTTTAGATGTACATTTTGTTACACACCAAACAAAAAGTACAGAAGCAGAAGCACCGAAAATATTATAGAAGAAATAAAATATCTTATTTCGGTAGGCTTTAAAGAGCTTTTCTTTTTTGATGATTTATTTGCACTACAAGAAAAAAAAGTATTAGAATTTGCAAAAGCTTTAACAGATAATAACATAGAAATAGAATGGAGTTTTAGGGCAAGAATTAGTACTATAAGCGAAAAAATGATTAAGGCTGTAAAACAATCAGGTTGTCATAGGATACAATTTGGTATAGAGTCGGGAGTCGATTCAACATTACTAAGAATAAAAAAAGACACTAAAAGTAAGCAAATTAGAAATGCAATAAAACTATGTAAAGAAAATAAAATTACAACAATTGGAAGTTTTTTGATTGGAGTTCCCGATGAGTCGGAAAATGATATTATGGAAACTATAAAATTTTCGCGAAATATTGGACTTGATTTCGCTCAATACAACGTTTTAATACCGTTTCCTTTTACAGCTATTTATGTTGAGGGTTTAAGAAAAAACATTTTTTCGCATGACTATTGGAAAGAGTTTGCTGACAATCCTATTGAAACTACAGAGAATTTTAAAGTCCAATATTGGACAAAAGAAGTTTCGGAAAAAAGGCTTTTTAAAATTGCAGAAATAGCTTTTAAAAAATTTTATTTCAGACCTTCAGTAATTTTGAAAAAACTAAAGACGATTAAAAGTTTCAGAGAATTTAAAAATAATGCAATTGGAGCACTTAGTGTTCTAAAATTTAAAGCAAAAAATTAGGTCTTCTACCTTTTTAATACATTAATAAAATACGGTGGTTTACACCATCGCCTACAAACATTACACCCCTACGGGGTTGGTAATCAATACAAAATAATAAAAACATTTTTTTTGTTTTTTTTCAATATAATAAACCCCATAGGGGTGATATGTTTGTAGGCACGGGTGTAAACCCGTGAAAAATGGTGTGATACAACATATAACATTAACATGAATAAAGAAATCAGAGATATAAAAATATCAATAGTAATACCTGTATTTAATAGTCAGGATACTATAAAAGAACTTGTATATTTGCTTATCAAAAAATTAGATGAAAACAAACTCGAAATAGTATTGGTAAATGATTTTTCTATAGACAATTCAGAAAAATGTGGAATAGAATTATATAACAAATTTACCGAAATTGTTAAATTTTATTCTTTAGCAAAAAACGTAGGAGAACACAATGCTGTTATGGCAGGCTTAAATAATATTAGCGGAGACTATGTAATTATAATGGACGATGATTTTCAAAACCCTGTTAGTGAGGTCAAAAAGCTTATAGAATATGCCATACAAAACGAGTACGATGTAGTTTATACTTATTATGATAAAAAAAAACATTCTTTTTTAAGAAATATTGGAAGTAAATTTAATGATAAGGTTGCAAATATTATGCTCAAAAAGCCGAAAAATTTGTATCTTAGTAGTTTTAAAATTTTTAATAAATTTTTGGTTGATGAAATAATTAAATATCAATTACCTTTTCCTTATATTGATGGTTTGATACTGCGAACAACAAGTAATATTGGAAAAATAAAAGTTAAACATAAAATAAGAAAAGAAGGAAAATCGGGCTATAATTTATACAAATTAATATCGTTGTGGCTAAGTATGTTTACAAATTTTTCGATTTTACCATTACGCATATCAATCTTTATGGGGTTTATTTTTGCATTAATAGGTTTTGTTTTTGGAATAATTGTTATTTACTGGAAAATATCTGAACCCAGTATTCCGCTTGGCTATGCATCTACATTGGTAGTTGTATCGCTGTTTGGAGGCATACAATTGATGGCAATAGGAATGCTTGGCGAATATATAGGCAGAGTTTTTTTATCATTAAACAAACAACCTCAATTTTCGATTAGAAAAAGGTTTGAATAAACAAATTGTGGAAAAAATTATATATAAAAAAATATACGAAATAGAAGATTTCTATTGGTGGCATGTAGCATTCAGAGAGTTGGTAGAGAAGTATGTTAAAAAAAAACATATAGAAACTTCAAATATCACAATACTAGATGCTGGATGCGGTTCTGGTGTACTAGCAAAACAACTTACGCCCTACGGTAAAGTAATTGGAGTTGATTATATGGATGAGGCTATAGAATTGTCAAAAAAAAGAAATCTGAAAAATATAAAAAAGCTTGATTTAAATAATTGGAATTACTCCGATAATATGTTTGATGTAATAACATGTATGGATGTTTTGTATCACAGTGGTATAAAAAATGACAATATATTGATAAATAATTTTTATAAATCACTCAAAAAAGATGCTATGCTTGTTTTGAGTCTACCTGCATATGATATATTAAAAAGACAACATGACAAATCGGTATTTGGAATAAGAAGATACAAAAAAAGACAAGTTGTTAAAATGCTAAAAAATGCAGGTTTTAAAAAAGTAAATGTAGTGTACCGTTTACCACATGTTTTTATAATAATGCTTATTAGTAAATTGTTAGAATATATAATAAAGCCGAAAAATGAAAAAATAGATGTAAAAGCTCTTCCTTTTTGGCTCAATAGTATTATGCTTAAAATAAATAGAATTGAAAATAATATGATTTTAAATAATTTAAGTTTTCCTTTTGGAAGTGCTGTTTTTGCAATTGCATACAAATAAAGGTCTTCGACCTATTTTATATTATGAAACTGTGTTAAAAATACAAAGTTTTGATACTATATCGGTACAACTTTCTTAAATTCAGTTGGCAGTAGGCAGTCGGCTTACGCAAGTGCTTACCTTAAAATTAATGACTAATGAAGTTAATAGATAATTGCAAATCCTGTAATTCGAAAAATATTAAATATATTGCAAAAAATTATTCATCGGGATATGAATTTGACATTGTAGAATGCAAAGACTGTAATTTACGTTTTCGAAATATAGAATTGACAAATAATGAAATAAGTGTAGTATATAGTGATAAATACTTTACCGTAGAGCAAAAAGATTATTTTTTTAGTAATGATGAATTGAAAAAAAAAATATTCAAAAAAAGACTAAGATTAGTAGAAAAATATTCAAAACAAAAAGCTCAAATTTTAGACATTGGAAGTGCTGTTGGTGTTTTTCTTGAAGTAGCAAAACAAAACGGTTGGGACGAAACGGGTATTGAAATATCAAAGCTTGCATCAGAAAATGCAATAAAGCGAGGTTTAAATGTTATTAATAGTAACTTTGATATTTTATCCGACTTAAATAAAAAATTTGAAGTTGTAACTCTTTGGGATGTTGTAGACCATGCCGAAAAACCTTTGAAATTACTACAAAATGTTATGAAAGTTACAAAAAAAGATAGCTATATTTTTGTTGAAACAACTGTAATTGATTCTCTTTTGTATAATATATCCGAATGGATATTTAAGCTTAGTTTAAAAACAATTAAATCACCTTTTCTAAAAGGCTATCCAGTTCACCATTCAAATTATTACTCTCAAAAAACAATGGTAGCAGATATCGAAAAAGCAGGATTTGAGCCAGTTGCTGTTATAAGAGAATGTTTTGGACAAGAATTATTTTCGGGCAGCAAAATAGGAAAATTTTTTTTTAGTATAATAGAAAAAATATCAAAACTAATTAATAAAGAAATTGTGTGTATTGTGGTAGCTAAAAGTTGCTTAGAAAATGATAAATTATAAATTACGGCTCTTCGAGCCTTTTTACATTGCTTACGCCAAAATAATTTCACTATTGTTGCTTACCAGTTAATTAAAAAGCAAAAAACCGATAATATATATTATCGGTTTTTTTTATAAATTTATTTAGTCGGATATCCAGCGTATGACTGGACATTGCTATCTATCAAGTAATTGCATAAACTGTCGGTGTGGCTTTAAGCCCACACCGACAGTAATTTAGTGCCAGCTTTGTGTGTGGGTTAAACTATAATACAAAAAAATACTAATTAGTGCCTGAACGGAAATAGATAAGACGTTAAAACACAAATCTTTATAGATGTAATTCATTTTGAATATTTGTAATTCTCTAAGCCTATAGTACATGGGGTGATTTTCAATATACCTGAATACTAACACTTTAATTCAATAGCATTGTAAAACATTCAAATGGATTTATCTCTATATTTGCCTGAATTACAAGATATTATCTATTTCCGTCCGGAGACTAATTAAAGAAAAGAACATTTTAGGAACTAATAAAAAACTTAAATAAGCTGTTTTTGTTCGTATTTTTATAAGACCAAGTGTAAACCAATTCGTAAGTCTTCGACCTATTTATAGTTGCTTACGCATTAGTACAAATGTAATTTAATCAGTAAGTTATGAATAAGTAAATGTCGAAAAACTTTTGTAACAGTACTTAGTTCATAATTTATAATTCGTCATTTCCTTATTGTTTTATTCATATCTAAGTTCATTTAATTTTGCCATAATTTCATTTTCTT
>JAOZVK010000424.1 GCA_029938185.1 Bacteroidales bacterium
TGCGTTCAAATTTATTGTTTCCTTTTTATTGGTCATACAAAACCAAAGATTATAACAATAAAATATTTTTTCCTTTGATGTGGAGTTTAAAAAATACAAAATATAAATCATTTACATTATTTCCGATAATATCAAAAGGAAAATCAAGCGATAGTTTAAGAAAACACTTTGCTTTTACTCCTCTCTTCTGGCATTTCAAAAACAAAAATGATTATAGAAATATTTTGTTTCCAATATTTTGGAATAAAAAAACTGGAGTAGGTGAAAATACTGTGCGTTCAAATTTATTGTTTCCTTTTTATTGGTCATACAAAACCAAAGATTATAATAATAAAATATTTTTTCCTTTGATGTGGAGTTTAAAAAATACAAAATATAAATCATTTACATTATTTCCGATAATATCAAAAGGAAAATCAAGCGATAGTTTAAGAAAACACTTTGCTTTTACTCCTCTCTTCTGGCATTTCAAAAATGAGAATGATTATAGAAATATTTTGTTTCCAATATTTTGGAATAAAAAAACTGGAGTAGGTGAAAATACTGTGCGTTCAAATTTATTGTTTCCTTTTTATTGGTCATACAAAAACAAAGATTATAACAATAAAATATTTTTTCCTTTGATGTGGAGTTTTAAAAAGCCTGATTTCAAATCTTTTACATTGTTTCCTATTCTTTCGTTTGCAAGCTCAAACGATAAAACAAAAAAACGATTAATAACACCTTTGTTCTTTTATAACAAAACAAGTAATAATGAGAGTAGATTTAACTTTTTATATTTTTTATATGATCATTATAAAAAAGATACAAGAAAATCTACAAGTATATTATGGCCAATTTTCAAAACTTCGAGAGATACAAATTTGAAATATTTTAGATTAGCTCCTATATTTTGGTATAAAAAAACAAGTAAAAACAGATACTTTTCTATACAACCTTTTTATTATCATAATAAAAATATTGAGTATGAAAGTTATCATTTTCTCTGGCAATTATTTACTTATCAAAATTATTATAATAATAAAAAATCAAGAAATTTTTTATGGAAAGCTATTTACTTAGATAATTATGAAAATGGAGATTATGAGTTTAGAATTTTGTATTTGTTGTTTGCAAATGTAAAAAAAAGAGGAAAAGTTGAAAAAAGCTTATTTCCTCTATATCAATTTTCAAAAGATTCAAAAGGGAATAGATCATTACATTTATTTTTTTATTTTTATCATTCATATAAACGTAAAATTCCAAATACAGATGAATTTTATCAAGAAGACAAAATATTTTGGCTTATTAGACTAAGATCTAATAAAAAATGGTTGAAACGAAAAGGAATTTCATATTAACGAACTGTCCATAAAACAGTACTAAGTTCTTCGACTTATTTATAGTTGCTTACGCATTAGTACAAAGACAACTTAATCTGAAAGTTCTGAATAATTAAATGTCGAAAAACTTTTGTAACAGTACTTACTCCATTGTATCATTTAATATAAATCAATTTTTGGCTACCACGTGTAAGGTTGGACAGTGTTGTTTATCGAGTATTTCGTAACAAGATAAAAATCAATCCTGTAAAAAAAATAAAATAGTGTCCAATACTTAAAGGTGTAGCCCAATTTTTAAACAAAGTATTTTATAAACCCAATTATCTGTTACTAAAAATGATAAAAGATAAAATATATAAATTAGTAGAAAAAGGTTCTCATGGACATAAACATAATTTAATATTTGACTATACCATACTAATACTCATATTGTTGAGTATTGTTTCTATAATTCTTGAGTCGGATAAAGAGATTAATGCAAAATATAGCGAATTTTTAATAGCTTTTGATATTTTCTCAATTATTATATTTACAATTGAGTATTTGATGAGAATTTATGTTTCGGACATAACTCACCCATCTGAAAGTAGAATAAAATCAGCAAGAAAGTTTATTTTTTCAACATACGGACTGATTGATTTATTAGCTATTCTACCTTTTTATTTGCCAATGTTGATAAAAATGGATTTAAGAGTTTTGAGAGCATTAAGACTAACAAGATTTTTAAGAATATTAAAAATAAACAGATACAATGATTCGCTCAATTTAATATGGACAGTGGTAAAAGAAAAGAAAGCCGAATTGACTGTAACAGGATTTGTTACTCTCTTGGTTTTATTATTATCTTCTTTTTTAATGTTTTATGCCGAAGGGGATAAACAACCAAAGGCTTTTCCAAATATTTTTGCAACATTTTGGTGGGCTATTGCTACACTAACAACTGTGGGTTATGGTGATGTTTATCCAGTAACTGGACTTGGTAAACTAATAAGTGGACTTATCGCAATTTTGGGTATTGGTTTGGTTGCACTACCAACAGGCTTAATTAGTGCTGGATTTATAAACAAAATTAAAGATTCAAAACATTTAAATACAGCTAAAAAATGTCCTCACTGTGGGAAAGATATTGAAGAACATGATTTATAAGTAATTAATAATTTTGCTTATGATAGATATACTTTATATGGTACAATTATTCAATGACACAATGGTACAACTTTGATTAACGTTTACTGTCGGAGTAACTTGAAGCCACACCGACAGTATTAAAACAAACAATATGAAACAGACTAATACATTTTTTGCATGGAACTTATGTTATATGATTATTAGGATATTATATTTTTTATAAAGTAAAAATAAAATGACTCAATGATCAGTTATATTTTTCATATTTGTTATTTTATTTCAAATTCAGAATATCAAGGATAAAACAAGGATTTAATCTACTTATAATAAACCGAATAATATTTTCGGTTTTAAGTATTCTTAAACACGGAAAGATACAGACGCTTTCGGGTTTTTTAAATCATTATTTTGAGATTATTTTAAATTCTACTCGTCTGTTTAAAGCTCTTGCCGTTGCTGTTTTTTTAGTAGTTACAGGTTTTTTCTCTCCATACCCATTATATGTAATTCTTGATGATTTTATTTTCTTTATTTTTATAAGATAATTATAAACAGATTTTGCACGTTTTTTTGATAATGCCATATTTGCTGCATCTCCTCCCCTATCGTCTGTATGCCCCTGTATTTCAATTTTCATACTTGAGTTTAATTTAAGCATTTTTACTAATCTATCTATTTCAGCATACGATTCTGGTTGTAATCTTGATTTTCCTGATTCGAAAAATATATTATTAAGTCTAATAATCGCATTTTTTTTGATAGGTGCAATATACAGATTTTTGTTTATCTCTTTATATTTCTTAATTTTCAAAACATTAAGATTCTGGCTAATGGGAAAATATTTGTCTTTCATTGCCAAAAAACTATATTTTTTTCCAGCAGGTAAAGTAAGATTATATTTTCCAGTTGTTGGGTCAGAAATAGCTGTACTTATAAGTTTACCGTTTGATAAATCGTAGTAATAAATTTCGGTTGCTAATGGGTTATTAGTTTCTTTGTCAAGCACTTTTCCAGTAATTAGTACAATTGGTTCGGGTCTTGCACTTTTAGGCAATGTGATAGTAAAAATATCTAAATCACCCAAAGAGTTTATTGTAGAAACAAGGTAAGCGGCTTCTCCTGAAGCGGTAACACTTAGATATGCATCCCAGCCTTTTGTATTTATTTCGGGACCTAAATTTTTCGGCTTGCTCCACTTAGTCCAACTGTCATCAAGTCTTCTTGTTACATAGACATCTGAGCTACCATAGCCTCTTCTGCCATAACTCGCAAAGTATAAAGTTTTATTATCAGCAGCAAGGAATGGAGTAAAATCACCAGCAAAAGTATTAACATCTGCACCAAGATTAAGAGGTTTTGAATATTTTTCGCCATCTTTAAAACATACGTATAAATCTTCCTTTCCATATGAATCTTTTCGAGTTACTGACAAAATCAAAATATTCTTATCAGAAGAGAAATAATAGCTACCGTACTTACCATCATTGTAATAATTTTCAATTTCAATGGTTTTGGGTATCGACCAACCATTTTTTGTTTTGTTGCTTATAGACATACCTACACCATTAGCACTACCATCAGAATTATATTTTCCCGAAACTATAAGAGAATTATTATCAGCCGAAACAGAGATAACAAAATTATGTGTTTTATTGTTTAACGGAAAACCTATATTTTGTCTTTTTGTCCATTTTCCATTTTTATCTTTAGTTGTAAAATAGATATCTGTATGTTTTTTTCCTCCAGTATTATTTGGATTTTCCGATTGAGTATAATACATAACTTTACCATCAGCAGAAATAACAGGTGCCCTATCACTAAACTCAGTATTAACATTTTTACCAAGATTTACAGATTTGTATCCATTTATAGCATTTTTAATAATATTCATATCATTAGTTTCTTGTTTTACAGTGATATAATCAATAGAAATAGACATTTTATTTGATGTTATAAAACCAAGTTCTGAACCATAAAAAGCTCTTTGTTTTATTTCACTAACCATTTCTCCGTTTACATAGAATTTCCATTTTCCATTTATTTGTCTTATTCCTAAGGTTTGAAACTCACCCATTTTTAAAGTATTTTTGCTAAGTTTTTTCCATTTTATAATTTCTTCATAAACATCTTTTTCATATTTTGCAACACGAATATATCCATTTGTAGAGGCAATAAATGTATAAAAATTATCAATATCACTATAGCCGAATGTTATCCCGAAACCATGATTTACAACTCCACTTACTTGTTTATATTTTGTTTCAATATAGAAATTCTCTTTAGTATCTATAAAAATTTTTTTTGTAATATAAGAACTACCTTTTTCGGAAGTACGATTAAAATGATACAAGCCATTATTCATTGTACTTGTATATGATTTGTAATTTTTTATTCCCCATTTAAAGTTATTGTTATCAAATTGTTCATCAAAAACTATTTTTTTTTGTGTAAATACAAAAAAAGTAAATGACATAATTAGTAATAATATAGTTGTTTTTTTCATAAATATAATTTAAAGCTTATTAAATAATTAAATTAAAATAATTGTCTCACTAAATGAAACGTTTTTTTTTTTAATGTTATACTACAAGTTTCCTAATATTTGATTTCAATTTCTGAAAATATGTTATGAACTTTTAAAACTTTGCTAGTTGATAATAACTATTAAGTACAGAACTCACAAAAAGCGTCAAATTGAACAAAAACAATGGCAAATTAAAATGAAAAATTTATATCGAATAT
>JAOZVK010000425.1 GCA_029938185.1 Bacteroidales bacterium
ATGATTTAATAGTTTAATTATCAAATAGTTTTAAGTTCGTAAAGTAGAATTAATTGACTGTAATTAAAAATGTAAGCTTTATTAAAAAGTCTAACAGTTTTAAGTTTGACACTTTTTAACCGCAAAGTTACACAAAGTTTGACGCAAAGTTTCGTTAATCTTTACTTTAATTCTATGATTTAAACTACTTGAAAAACAAGACTGTCCAACTTCTGACGGGTAGCCAACTTTTTTATTTACGTTTTTTTATTTAGTTAGTATTTTTTTGGTATTATAGTTTTAACCACATAGTAGCATAGAGTTTATTAGGTCAAACTGCGCAATCAAAAGTCCGTAAGGACGACCTACGGGGAATAAAGATTATACTCGACATTTATATTTTGTTAAATTGCATATTATACTAATGTAACAAGACGTAAGTTTCTTTAGTATTATTTAGACAGGATTAACAGGATTTACATGTTTAAAATCCTGTCAAATTATTACATTTATAAACTTAAGCAATTTATGTCTTAATACACTAATGCGTAAGCAACAATAAACATGTCAAAAACCTTATTTAAAAATAATAGCAGGTAACTCAAAAGTATGACCTTTTCTTTTTTTAGCTAAGTAAAATTTTGATTTACCGTATTTACCACCACCCATATATGTTTGAGATACTTGAGTACGGTTTCCAAAATATCCATCTATTTCGAGTTTATTATTAGTATTTATAAATATCAAATCTATAAACATATATCTACTAACAATATTATTTTTTCGGTTTCGTATTATACGCCAATCTGAATCAGAAATAACAATTTTATATAATTTTTTTGAACCTTTGTACTGTGATTTTATTTCCTTTATCAAAGCTTCATTATTTTGTTTTGAAATCAAACTACGTTTGTAATATTTTTCGAGTGGTTTACTAATAGTTGTTTTGATTTTGCTTAAATCATCTACATAGTAGTTAAATTCGCCACTTGCAACTGGTTTTGAAGCTGTGTATTCTTTATTTGTAGAAGGATTTTTTACACTAAAATTTACAAACATTTTCACCTTATTATTTCCTTGTTTGAGATTTGGAACAACATATGATAGAAAAATTTCGCCTTTGTTAAGTAGTCCACTGCTCTGCCTAATACCAAAACCTTTGGTTAATGAATGTTTAAATGAAATATTTGTAGTTTTCTGAAAATCATCTTTATATACTTCCATCTTTCTGTATTTATTCATATCTTTTTTACCAACAATTTTGCCATTAACTTCAAAATATATATATCTTGTTGCCGATTTTGGTGTTTCAGGTAGTTTATCCTTAATCCAACTTTTACCATCTTTGATACACTGATTGTGGTGTGAGCGTTCGAGAAAAATTCTACAATATATATTATCAGTACCAAGAGTAAATTTTTTCGATAATTGATTTACTTTACCATCAGTTTCGGGAATTGGATTTTTTGAAAAAACTATTTTACCTTTATTTTTTTTATGTAAATCACAAGTAAGTCCATTGTCAATAATAGGAGAACTCTTTTTCACTATGATAAATTCATCAGTAGCAAGTGGAGTTTTCGATTTATATTCTTTGTTAGAATCTTTATTATTTAATACAAAAGACACTGATATTTTTATTTTATTATTTCCTTCTTTTAAATTAGGAATTATATGTTTTATAAAAAATTCTTTTATTGTTCCATAAAATGTTGTTTTATAATTGTCTTTATCAACTTCGTTATAATAATTGACTTCATTAGCAACATATAGTGCTTTGTCTAACGAAAAAGCCGTTGTTTTTTGAAACAACATAGCATCGTCCTCTAATATTGGGATTGAATGATATGCAGAAGTAGATTTTCCGTTTTTATCGGTTAGTTTAAAATTTATTCTTATTTCGCCTTCGGGAAGTTCTGGGAGTTTTTCGACAATCCATTTTTGCCCATCTTTTATTGCTCTATTATGCATAGAATTTTTAAGAAAAGCCATAAAATATATATCATCTTTATCTAAAATAAATTTTTTGCTTAATTCGTTCTCATTCCTATCGTTTTGTGGAACTAAATTTTTTGAAAAAACTATTTTACCATTATATTTTTTATGTATATCATCACTAATAGCTTGTGCATTAAAAGTTCCATCGGAATTTGCTTCTTCTTCGTCGGAAGATATTAATGTAAATTCGCCAACTGCAACAGGCGTTTTTGGTTTGTACTTACCAGCAGCAATTACATAGAAATTAATAGTCATTTTTACTTTATATTCGCCTGCCTCAAGAGCTGAGACTACTTTATTGTAAAAAAACAGACTTAGTTTTTCATCTAACTCTTCGGCATAAGCATCATGTAATGGTTCAGTAGTTGAGAAACTTGTTGCGTTTTGAAATAATTCTCTTTTTTTATCGCCTAATACTAAATTGAATGTTTTTTTTAGTTCTTCAACTTCAAATGTTATTTGCATTTTGCCACTAGGTGCTTTGGGTAGTTTTTTGTTTAGATATTTGGCTTGGTTTTTTTTTGCTCCCGCAATAGTCATGTTATGAAACGATTGTTTATAGAAAGCTCTAAAACAAATATTATCAGTATTTACATTAAATTTGTTAGTCAACTGACTTTCTTTTCCTCCTTTTAGAGGAATTGTTTTTTTTGAAAAAACTATTTTGCCCAAATGTTTTTTGTGAAAATTATCAGCAATTCCATCATCTTTAAGTAAATCTTGTGAATAGGATATTGATATGTTTAAAGAAAATAATAAATACAGTGAAATAAAAATGTATTTTTTCATATTATGTAAATAAATAAATGGTTAAAATTTTGCTTAAGTACTTATACAAAAGTTCTTAACGATCTTCGGGAAAGTTTGATTTTACTAAATTTGTAGTAATAAAATAGCTTGAAGATATTTTAGACTTTATGACAACAAAAATATACAAAAATTTAGTTTAAAAAAAATCTGTGGAAATTTGATGACTTAAAGTTTATAAATAATATATTTATCTCCGTTGTATACAGCCTCAACTTTTGTGAATTTGTTTTTTATTTTATTTTTATCAAAAATCACATAATCAAGTTTATATTTTTTTTGAATTTCTTTAAAATCTTTTAAACTTAGTTTATGAAAATAGATTGATTTATTTTTACTACTACCATATAATGCTTTGCGTCTATTGTTATATTCTTTAAAATATTTTTCGTTAAACGGAAATGTATTACCTACAAATACTGAGCGTTTATGAATAAGCTGTATAGTTTCTGGAAAAATATTATTTAAGGGTGCAGCAAATACTGCATTTTTATCAGTTTTAGATATAAAATTGCTTAATTTATTGTTATGAGCAATATGTGTTTTTTTGGGATTATCTTTTATTATTATTAGTGCGATAAAAATAGAGATAATAATTGCTGCAAAAAATGCAGGCGATAAATTTACATTAAATTTTTTCAAAAATGTATTTATATTTTTCAATTTTCTGTTTAATAATTCCGATAATATGATTGTCCATAATATTGCAATCATCCAATATCCAAACATTGTAAAGCGAGACATACCAAGCAAAACAAATTCTTTTATAGGAAATAATTCAACAAATAAATACTGCCCGATAACAGAAAAATTAAATGATAATATAAAAAGCATATTAACATAAAATATTTTTTTTCGTTTTTTTGCAAATAGTATTATTGGAATCAGTAATAAAATATTTATCAAAAAATAGCTCCAATACCATGATAGTTTTGTTAAAGAAGCAAATTGTGATGGTAAGTAGTGATGTGCATGCCTATCAACAACATATATTTTAAATAACTCACTTGCCGATAAATCGGAGCCAGACGAAAAAAATAATTTTAAAACTATAAATAGGTCAAAGACCTTAAAATATAATTGCCAGTAACCCAACTGCAATTGATAATGTTTGGGGTATTAAAATATCGTAGTAGGAACGCCATAAAGCAATAGAAAATAATCCTGAAACTCGCGGATAAATTGATATTGCAACAAATAGAAATATTACATATATAAATAAATCATTATGTTTTAGATATACTTTGCATATTTCGGTTAATGCTATGAAAAATAATATAGGTAATACAATAACTATCAATACTTGCAATATGTATATTACAGTATACCAGTCGCTATTAAATATTTTTTGTAAGCCTACAATAATATATCCGTATATATGGCGTGGGTTTAAATCGTTGTGAGTATTTGTAAAAAAGTCATTTACTAAATAATTTTTATCAGATATTCTTTCAAAAAAAGTACCCATATCAACAACCCATGTAAATGCAGTTGCTCCACGAAGTATAAAAAAAGCAGATGATATAATTATTAGTATCAAATATAAAAACAATCTTTTGTTTATTGTTGGCATTGTTTTGTTTAGTTCTTCAAGTTTATTTAACCAATTTTGTTATTCTTCAATTAGCAGATAATCAGTAGTAATAACACTATTTAGGCATAAGCAACATTAAAAGGCTCGAAGAGCCTATTTTTTTTGTCGGTATTGTTCGGCTTCCCAGTTCGATAAATATGCTAATTCATCAAAATCTAAATAGTTGATTTGTTCGTTTTTTGTATTTTCAATTGTGAGTAGATTAAATTTAAGTACATCTTCAATTTCTTTTGCTTTTCGTATATTGTTTGCAATTATAAATACATGTTCTTTGTATAAAACAATTTTAGGTGTTTCAAAATATTTATTCTTGTATTTATCAATTGCCTTACTATCTTTAATATCAATCAATTCTATGGTATTTATTCCACAATAAACCAATTTATCAGGACAAAATACTTGAGTCATCAACAAATTTTTATTTTTACTGACAATTCGTTTTATTTCAAAATCATCTGAAATATAACTAATTAGATTTTTATCATTAATAGTATTGCTAAGCGTTGAACAAAGCTTATATTTACTTAAATCAATGTTCAGATAATTTTCTATTTTCAACAAAACCTTTTCGGTTAATCCTATAATATCATTCAAATTGTTTGATGAAACAATAAGTCCATGATTTTGAAGAAAAATAATATTTGGCAGTTGCTTGTTTTTTTCAACAAAAATATCAATTTCTTTTTGCATTTCAATGGCAAGTTCTATACCCGGAGTTTTGTATTGTACTGGTCTTATAAAAATACGAGCAAAAATAGCTTATTTAAGTTTTTTATTAGT
>JAOZVK010000426.1 GCA_029938185.1 Bacteroidales bacterium
TCAAAAAGTAAGCTCTATACTAAATAGGTAAAAACTTTTGTATGGGTGCTTAAGTAGTGTATTAAGACATGAATTGATTAAGTTTATAAATGTTAATAATTTGATATGATTTACGTGATTAACAGGATATTTAAAACATGTTAATCTTGTCTAAATAATATTAAAGAAACTTATGACTTGCTTCACTAGTAAATCTGTAAAAAAAATTATAAAATCAAAAATCGGAAACAGTAGCATATTTCATATTTTAACTTGTTTTACTTTATCTAAGTACTATTACAAAAGTTTTTCGACATTTACTTATTCATAACTTACTGATTAAATTACATTTGTACTAATGCGTAAGCAACTATAAATAGGTCGAAGACCTTAAATGACCTTATAATGCTTTATAAATACCTTTTAATAAAGGAAAACATATATATAATAAAACTACTAATATAATATATGCAATAATAGCTGGATACTTATCTTTTTGGTTAAAACCTAAATCAAGAGCGGTTCCAAATGACCTTTTAAATCCAAAACGTCTTTTTATAAAATCCTTGATACTTTCTTTTTTTCGTTTCTTTGATTTTCCAAGTAAAAAATTTACTGAATATATTTCGTCTAACAACAAGTGGCTAAAGTACCCTAAACCAATTGATAAAGCAATTGCAAATTTATCTAAAATATTAAGTTTAAGATAATTTGCAACAAATAATGTTGCCAGAAAAGCTATTATAAAAGCTGGAAATGAGTGAAAAATTCCACGATGAGCAGTATATTTTTTAAAAAAAGGTTCAAACACGTATTTAACAAATGTAAAAGATGCAATAGGTGTAAAAACCATTAAATAAATATTAGCACCATTTTCGTATAAAAAGTATAATGAAAGTGTTGCTGCAAAATACGAATATATACCAAATATTATTTGAACAGGTAATCCTGAATTACTATCCATATCGGGTAAAAATGAACCAATGATTGTTGCAAAAAATATTATTATAGACATATATAGATTTGAAGTCCAACCTATCATATATGTAAATACAGATAGCCCCCAACCTGTGGCTGCTCCAACTGCTGTGTGAGTTTTAAATCCTGCCATTTGTTTTAATTTTTAATTTTAGGTTTAATTTTAGAAAAATTAATTTTTATTGCTAAAGTATATAATTTGTAAACAACAATTCCAATTATAATTCCCAGTAATGCACCTCCAACAATATCAGCTGGATAGTGAACTCCAAGATAAATTCTACTATACGAAACTACGGTAGCCCATAGAACAATAAATATGCTGTATTTTAAATTTTTGAACAATAATAATGAAAATAATGCAAATCCAAAAGTATTTGCTGCATGAGATGATACAAAACCAAAATGCCCTCCTGATAAACGGGGACAATGCAAAATATCTTTTATTTCGGGATTATAACATGGTCTTAGTCGTTCAAAAATATTTTTAAACAGTTTTACCGAAATTTGGTCTGCCAATGTAATTGTAAGTACAATAAACAATAATACAATAAATCCTTTTAATTTGTATGTTCTGAAAATATAAAATAATATAACTAAATACATGGGAATCCATGTTTTTTTACCAGTTATAATTAGCATAACTTCATCCCAAAAAACTGAATGAAAACTATTTAGAAAAAGGAATAATTCTTTATCAATATTTATTAAATATTCTATCATTATTTTTTTATTCAATTTTTAAAATCTAATTTTTCTTGATTTTCTTTTAATTCTTGTTCGTAAAGTTCTATAAGGTCTTTTATTCTCTTTATTTCAATATCTGAACGCCTTTTTTCTTTTGGATTTTCTGCAAAATCTCTCCTCGTTTCCCACCCATACAGTAAATTGAAAGATTGAATAAGTAATTCATTTAATTTATTATTTCTTAGTTTAATTATTTTACTTGAAACGTCTTGAAGAACAATATTTGCGTTTCCTGACAATTTAATATTGTATTTTTTAACCTTTATTTTAATGAAGTTTCATATTTATCTAAAACATCCAACAAACCTGACAGTATTTTACTTTCTTCAACAATATTCTCTTGAAATGAGCTTACTCCTGTAGATTGATTATTTAAATTTTGAAAAAATCTGATTTGGTAAAATTTAATTTCATTATTATATTTTGAAAACTTAAATAAGTGTTTGGTTTTTTCAATAGCAATTCTAATATTTGCATTTGAAATGTCTTTATTAATTTTCTTAATTTTTAACAATTCAATTTTTAAGTTGAAGCGTTCAATATAATCAGCAATTTCTTGAAATTGTTTTTCTAATGATGTATATTCAATTTCTTTAATGGTGTCTGAAAATAATATTTTTTCACCATAAGAGATTTCTGTTTTATACTCTGAAAGAGTATTTTCAATAAATTCATTTATTCCTGTTTTGTCAATTTCTGCTCCAAGATAAGTGTATAAATTTGCAATTTCATTTTCAAAAGTATCTCGGAATTTACCAAACCATTTCCCTGAAATCTTATCTGACCTATCAAGTTTGGATAGAATTGGTATAATTATCGGTTGTCTTAATTTTTTTGTAACATAAGGTGATTTTTTTATGTTCTCAATTATATCGGAACTTCCTTGAAAATTCTGATATGTTGGTGCAACAACAAATACGTTTACACTCGGCATTTGGATATTGCATATTCCAGAATAATCGTTAGTGCCTGTTCTACTATCAATAAAAACATAATCATATTCAGATTTAAGTAATTCTTCTTTTAGTATTTCAATATAATATTTTCAATCTAAATTTTCATAGAAATCATACCAATCAAATTCATTTACATTTTTAATATAGCATTTGTCATATTTACCTGCTGGAATTAAATCAACTTTTCCATTGCCTTGTTCTGATTTGATAAGATTTATTGAATATTTTTCACCTTTCAACATTTTTGGCAAATCTGCTTCTTCAATATTTTCATTACTCCTTACTATTTTATTATATTCAGAAAATAATTCAAGAAGTCCTGCTTTTATTTTTTTTCGATTTAATTTAAAAAAGAAATCTACACCTGGTGCTTCCATGTCCCAGTCAATAATTAAAACTTTTCTCTGTTTGTAATAACAAAGATAACTTGCAATATTTGAGAGAAGTTGTGTTCTGCCAACACCGCCTTTATATGAATAAAATGTTACTATCATTTGAAGTCGGATTTTGAATTATTTAACTTATCTTATTTTAAATATCCAATTCCAATATACAAATATATGTTTTCTATTTTACTAAATTTAATATACTGAATTAGGTTAATAATTTTACTTCTATAAAATGTTATCAATTATCAATCAGAATATTGTACCATTGTATCATTGAATAATTGAATCATTGAATGTATAAGTTCGTATTTTTTTGAAGCCGTTAAAGGTTAAAGAACAAAAGCAGATGGTTAATTATTATTTGCATCATTTAAGCTTTTCCATAATAAATCTTTAAGATTTATCAATCCCATTTGACTTATTGATGATATAAAAGTAAAAGGAATATTGGGTAAATCCATTTTTATTTCGTCAATTAATTCATCGTCCAATAAGTCGGATTTTGTAATAGCCAATATTCTTTCTTTGTCTAACAACTCAGGGTTATATTGCTTCAATTCGTTTAATAGTATTTTGTATTCCTCGTGTATATCGTCACTATCAGCCGGAATCATAAATAGCAAAACAGAGTTTCTTTCAATATGTCGTAAAAATCTCAAACCTAAACCTTTTCCTTGCGAGGCTCCTTCAATAATTCCTGGTATATCAGCCATTACAAACGAAAAGTTATCTCTGTATTTGACAATTCCCAAATTAGGTACGAGTGTTGTAAAAGCATAGTTTGCAATTTTGGGTTTAGCTGCAGATACTACGGAAAGGAGTGTAGACTTTCCAGCATTTGGTAGTCCAACTAATCCAACATCAGCAAGCACTTTAAGCTCCAATATTTTCCATGCCTCTATGGAGTCTTCTCCCGGCTGTGCATATTTTGGAGTTCGATTTGTTGGTGACTTAAAATGAAAGTTCCCTAAACCTCCTCTACCTCCGTATATTAGTACTCGTTTTTCGTTGTGTTTGGTTATTTCAAAATGTACTTCGCCTGTCTCAAAATCTCTTGCAACAGTTCCTAATGGTACTTCCAAAACTATATCATTACCATCTGCTCCTGTTTTTTTCGACGAGCCTCCATTTTCGCCAATTCCTGCAAAAATATGTTTTCTGTATTTAAGATGAATTAGTGTCCACAATTGCTTGTTTCCTTTCAATATTATGTGTCCACCTCTGCCACCATCACCTCCATCGGGGCCTCCTTTTGCTGTCATTTTATCGCGATGCAAATGCATTGAGCCTGGACCACCTTTTCCCGAACGACAAAGGATTTTTACATAATCAACAAAGTTTGTACTTCCCATAAAATTTAATATTATTTTATTTATTTAGAATACTTCTAAAATCTGTATTAGGTCTTCGACCTATTTAATGTGGCTTACGCATTTTTATAAATTACTATCATGTGACCAATTGTACAAAAACAAATGCCGAAAAACTTTTGTAAGACTACTTTCTGTATTTAAGGAACAGGTATCAAATAACTGCACTATTTTGCGTCATTATTTTTTCATTTTACTACCTTAAAAAAAGTCTTAAATAGTTCACTATTTGCGACTTTTTGTAAGTTGTAAAATAACAAACTAATCTATCAAAACGGACATTTATTTAATACCTATTCCTAAGGCTTTTTATAAATTTATAAAGTAACGTAAAATAGGATTTTATAAAAATGCTCTTTTAGTATAAAATTTATGCAAAGTATACTATTATAATTTATTATCAAAAAAAAACTTCAAATATCATCATAACAAATCTGGTTACCAGTTTTAAGTTAGCCGCTTTTTAACCGCAAAGTTACACAAGGTTACACAAAGTTTGATACAAAGTTTCGCAAAGTTTTGCTAATCTTTACATTAATTCTATGATTAAAACTACCTGAAAAACAAGACTGTCCAACTTCTGATGGGTAGCCACAGTCTCCTTACGCATTAGTACAAAATAATTAAATCAGGAAGTTATGAATAAGTAAATGTCTAAATATTCTTTTCTAAAATAAAACATTAATTCTACTTTACGAACTTAAAACTATTTGATAATTAAACTATTAAATC
>JAOZVK010000427.1 GCA_029938185.1 Bacteroidales bacterium
TTAATTTGCCATTGTTTTTGTTCAATTTGACGCTTTTTGTGAGTTCTGAAACTATATCACAAAAACAAAAGGTATAAGCAACCAAGCTATACTCGCAGGAGTATAATCATGTTGTCAGCTTGGGAAACTGGTTTATATTATTTATTTCAAGAGTTACTTAAATATTGCACGAAATATTGATTCTATTGTATTAATAAATTGTATATGAGAGTATTAAACATTGCACAAAAACAAATAACCGCTATATCAATGACTTACATAAAAAACTAAAAATTATAAAAATCTACATTTAGTAATCAGTAACTTAGAATTCAATAAAATCAAAAATATAATAAAATTTTAGTTACGGTGATGTAAAAAAAACGCAATACTATATCGCCTCAATATCAGATATATATATGAATAATTGATAATTTTGGTGCAACATTTAAGAGAGTTGCGTTGTTACATAAATAAACTACCAATTTGGTAAACCAAAAATGAAACTGTCCACGCTAAAGTTGTGGTATACATAATCATAAATATAGACCATTTCCAACTACCCGACTCATTTTTAATAGTTACAACAGTTGCAATACATGGAAAATAAATTAATGTAAACAAAATCAAGCTAAAGGTTACAAGTGGAGTATATACGGGTTTTCCTATACTGGAACCACTAGAGTGTTTTTCGTTTTTTAATTTATGAATTAAATTTTTATCAGAACTAACAGCTCCCACATTAGCTTGATACAATACACTAAGTGTACTGACAACTATTTCTTTAGCTGCTATGCCCGAAACTATACTAACACTCATTTTCCAATCGAAACCTAATGGTTTCATAACAGGTTCAATAAAATGCCCCAATCTTCCAATATATGAATTCTTTTGACGATTTGCTTCTTTTTGTAATCTAACAATATTAATAATACTATCTTTTTCTTTTACAGTTGTTTTATTAATTATAGAATCATTTGTTAAACTAATAATATTATCATATTTTATATTAATTTGTTTTATTTTCTTATCAAATTGAGAACTATTATCAGCTTGTCTTGGAAAATATCCCAAAGCCCAAATAATAATTGAAGCAATTAATATAATTCCACCCATTTTTTTTAGATATTGTGAGCCTTTATTCCACATATGTATTAGTGTGGACTTTAAGGTTGGGATTCTATAAGGAGGAAGTTCCATAACAAAAGGAGTTTCTTCTGAGCGGAATAGTATTTTTTTGAATATTAATGCAACAATTATAGCCAAAAAAATACCAATCATATATATTGAAAATAATAAAGTTCCTGCATTATCAGGGAAAATTGCACCTATTAAAATTAAATAAACTGGAAGTCTGGCACTACATGACATTAACGGATTAATAAGCATTGTCAATAATCTGTCATTTTTGTTTTCTAAAGTACGTGTTGCCATAATTGCAGGCACATTGCAACCAAAGCCCATTATTAATGGTATAAATGATTTTCCGTGTAATCCTATAAAGTGCATAAGTTTATCCATTATAAATGCAACTCTTGCCATGTATCCGGTATCTTCCATTAGCGAAATGAAAAAGAATAATATTAATATATTTGGAAGAAAAACTATTACACCTCCTACACCAGCCAAAATCCCATCAACTATTAGGTCTTTTAACATGCCATTGGGCATATAGTTTGAAAATAAGTTACTTATTTGCGATACAATAAATTCAATCCAATCCATTGGATATTGTCCTAAACTAAAGGTTGATTGAAACATCAACCACATAAAGAAAATAAAAACAGGAAAGCCAAATAGTCTGTGTGTCAAAAAGGTGTCAATTATTTGAGTTTTAATATTTCTACCAATACTACCTTCCTTAAATGTTTCTTTTATAGCTCCCGAAATAAAACCATATTTAGCATCAGTTATTAAAGTTTCGCTGTCTTCTTTAAATTGATTTTCAAGAACAATAATTTCATCTTTAGTTTTATCAATGATTTTGTTATAATTATCACATTTTTTTATTCTTATATCTGAATTTTTGTCTTTTTCAATAAGTTTAATTGATAAAAACCTTGATGATATTTTGTCTGTTAGCCATAAGTTATTTTTGATTTCAGTTTGAATTTTTTGAATTGCATTTTCAACAGGTTTACCATAGTTGATATGAATATGGCGTACAATAGGGTCTTTATCTTCGTAAACATCAATTACTTTATCGAACAATTCCTTAATACCTTTTCCTTTTGAACCTATTGTTGGCACAATGGGAATTCCAATCATTTTGCCAAGCGATGTATAGTCTAATTTGTCGCCCTTGTCAATCATTTCGTCATACATATTCAATGCAATAACTACTTTTATATCCATATCAATTAGCTGAGTTGTTAGATATAAATTTCGTTCAATATTTGAAGCATCTAATACATTTATGACTATATCGGGTATTTCTTCAAAAATATAGTTTCGTACATATATTTCTTCGGGCGAATATGCTGTTAAAGAATATGTTCCGGGCAAATCTACAATATTAAATTTATATGTACCTTGTTTAAACTTTGCTAATTTTGAATCAACAGTTACCCCACTGTAATTTCCAACATGCTCTTTAGCTCCCGAAGCGAAATTAAATAGCGTAGTTTTTCCACAATTAGGATTTCCAACCAATGCTACATTAATAGTTTTTTGCTTTTCTTTTAAAGATATTTTTAGTACATCATCAGAAATTGTACCTTCATAATTATCTAATTCGGAATATATGTTTTGAGAAGGCAAAACAACTTCAATTAACTCGGCTTCACTTCTTCTTAATGATATTTCATAGCCTAAAACCTTATATTCAATTGGGTCTTTGAGTGGTGCGTTTTTGATTACCTCTACTTCTTTGCCTTTGATAAAGCCCATTTCAATAATACGTTTCCTAAAAGCACCTCGTCCTCTTATTTTTATAATAATTGCTTTGTCTTTGTTTTGTAAATCTGATAATTTCATTAGTTGTAAATTAAGGTCTTCTTCAAATATTTTTTAAATTAAAAGTTTCAAAGCTATGCAATCATTTTTTATAATTCAATACCTATATCATGGTATTTTTTTGTATTTTGAGTTATTTATATTTAATTTTACTAATTCGTTGTAGGATAATAAGAAATTAGAAATATGTCAAATAAGTAGGTCATTGTATAAAATCAATGCTTTATAAAGTTGTAACTTATTGTAGTCATGCCGCAAACAAAATTATCAATTGTCCATTATCAATTGACAACTACTTATTAAAAAATATTTAACAAAACACAATATTATATGGATTATCTGATAAAAAGAATTTCTATAATTTTTCTTTTATTACTTTTTTACACAAATATATTTGCTCAAACTAAAAACGCAAATACAGATAGCTTGTTTAAAAGTGATGAAATGTTGTACATAACTTTACGAGCAAATTTTAAGAAGTTAAGAAAAGATGTTAAAACAAAAAGTAAATATCATAAAGCATTTATGAATATAACTGATAGTGATGGAGTTAAAAAAAATATTGTTGTAAATTTAAAACCAAGAGGAAATTTTAGAAAAAATCCCAAAAATTGTGACTTTCCTCCTCTCAAATTAAAAATCAAAAAAAAAGAAAGGAAAAAGACTATATTCTTTAAAGACCAAAAAAAACTTAAATTAGTAATACCTTGTAGGATAAAAAGAAAAAACTATCAACAATATATTATAAAAGAGTATATTGTGTATAAAATATATAATGAATTAACTGATTTGAGTTTTAGGGTACGACCAGCCAAAATCGTCTTTATAGATTCAATAAAACCAGACACAAGTGCCAAGTATTGCTTTTTTATTGAAAATCCCTCAAATTTGGCGAAGAGAAATAATGGAATAACAAAAAAAATTAAAAGAGTGAAACAAGACAAAACAAACTATAAACATATGACACTCTTGGCAGTATTTCAATATATGATAGGAAATACTGATTGGTCAATTTCTACTTTACACAATACAAGACTTTTTTTTTATAATATGCAACAGGCACCATATGCTATTCCATATGATTTTGATAATTGTGGTCTAATTATGACTCCATATGCAAGACCTGCTCCTCAACTAAATATTAGTTCTGTTTATACAAGAATATTTAGAGGTTACAAACGAAAATATGAAGATTATATTCCTATTATAGAATTATTTAACTCAAAAAAAGAAAATATTTATAACATTATATCAAACAATAATGATTTAAATAAAAAAAATGAAAAAAAAATGAAAAAATATCTTGATAATTTCTATGAAATTATAAATGATAGAAAAAAAACGGAGACTGAGTTTATTAAAAATTGTAGAAAATAAAACAACAAATTAAGGTCTTCGACCTATTTATAGTTGCTTACGCATTAACACAAAGGCAATTTAATCAGTAAGTTATGAATAAGTAAATGTCGAAAAACTTTTGTAACAGTACTTAACAACAATATTATTACAAATAGTTCCGTGTTGCATACCCTTGCAATATCTTTTTTGGATATAAGCTGATAAGTATTATAAATATATTATGTGAAACAATAATTGAGTTTTGTAATAAATTGTTTGCATATTTGCAACTTAGGTTATTAAGTCGAAGACATTAAGGATAAATCTATCTCAATAAAGTAATGAGCAATAAAGAAGTTGAAATATTTATAGTAGAAGATGATTTTATTTTTACAAACATTCTTGTTGAATATTTAGATATTTTATCAAAAAAATATACTAAAAAGAACATAACTATAAAATACAAAACATTTTATAGTACAAAAGAAACATTGTACGAATTAAAATCAAAACCGGATATAGTACTACTCGACTACTATATTCTTAATGATAGTCATGAAACCGAAACCTGTGAAAGTTTATTAGAAACAATTAAATCAGAAGCTCCATTTGTAGATGTGATAATAATTTCAGGAAAATTGACTCCCATTGTCTCAACAAAATTGATAGGTTTAGGAGCTAAAACATGTATTAAAAAAGATACTAAAAATTTATTAAAACTACCAGGAATATTGTCAAGTATAATAGAAAATAGGTTTCTGTTTAAAAATACAGTATCTAAAGAATAGATAATTCAAATAAAATAAAATATTTATTGTACTGGTTAAGTAATTAACAATGAACAATGGATAATTAACAATTTTGCTTACGCTTGATA
>JAOZVK010000428.1 GCA_029938185.1 Bacteroidales bacterium
CCTGTCAAATTATTACATTTATAAACTTAAGCAATTTATGTCTTAATACACTACTATCATATCTTAAGTCTGCAAATTTATTTTTTAAATTTTTCATATCAAAATTATTTTATTAAAACTGAGGTATTCAAGCTATTTAATGTGGCTTACGCATTATTATAAATTGCTATTATGTAATTAACAATGAACAATGGATAATTAACAATTTTGCTTACGCTTGATAAACAGGATAATAAAAAAAACAAAAGTGTTGTTTTTATATATCGACCTACTTATGTAGCAAATTGTATAAAAACAAATGCTGAAAAACTTTTGTTTGGCTACTTATTACAAAATTAGCTATGCTCTAAACGGTTATAGTTTTAACATTAACAAACTGTTTTCAATTATTAATCAAAGTATTGTACCATTGTATCATTAAATAATTGTACCATTTAAAGTATATTGTTATATTAATCTGTATACATATTTTAAAAAAATATATATTAATAAAACTTTGATAGCAATAATAATTAAATTAATTTTACAAAGTCGAAAATATTTTTATGCAAAAACAATGAATAAAGTTGAACAAGCAATAAAAGAGAGTTCCTAAATAGTTTTACAAAAGTTTTCCGACATTTGTTTTCGTATAATTAACTACAACACGGTAATTTACAAAAACTCGCAAGCCACATTAAATAGGTCGAAGACCTAAAAAATTCAATTAGTATGCACACAGCCATAATTAATGTTTCAAGAATTCAACAACAAACAAATAAAAATTTAGTCTTTTTTTTATTTGTTGCAATAATACTATCCTTTGGCATAACAATTTTTGTTTTTGAAAAGCCAACTGACATACCAGCTGACTTTTCGACAGATATTGATTGGACAAAACCACCATGTAATCCAGATGAATTAAGTGACAATTGGAAAGAGACAACTCACAAGAATATGAAAAATAAGTACTGTTACAAAAGTTTTTTGACATTTACTTATTCATAACTTCCTGATTAAATTGTTTTTGTACTAATGCGTAAGCAACTATAAATAGGTCGAAGACCTCAGACGAGAATTTTCATATAAAGACACAGATATAAAAATAGCATTCGACAAAGGTATTCAGGGTGGTAGTAAACATAATGCAGTTGACCATTGGCACTGATACAATTCAAAAACAAGAAACAGACACGACAGATATTTAGATAAAGATGGGAATCTGGTAAGAAAAGGCAGTGACAAATCTCACATTAAACCAAAATGCAATTAAATCATGGATAAAAACACAAATATACCAGTAATGTTTTACAAGGAAAAAGAAAATGGAGACAGATTATTTTCATTTTCAGACTTTTCTATAATAAAAACATTGGCACAAATACCAAAAAGTTATAAAATAGCAGATTTATATCTTATGGCTTCTAATCATAAATTTAATTACATTTTTGATAATGATATAAAAAATAAACAATTCATCTCTAATTTAGTTGTTTTCTTTACAAAAAATACAGAATATTCGATAGATGATATGAATGTAATATTACATAACAATATTAAAATATCAGTACATGATGACAATGAAATTACATTTTCATTTCCAAAATCATATAAATATAATAGGTTCTTAACAAAAATGTTGAATAGTTTTGATTATAATTCGACAAATGTAATTTCGACACTTATAAAAAACAGCGATAAATACTTATTAATTGCAAAACCTGATAGATTAGTCAAATCTTATAACAAATTTGATGAATATCTTACTGATACTGAATGAAATATTATAAAAGATATGTAACAGAAAAACTTTCTATTAACAAATGAGCAAAAAACAAAAATTGATAAAGGGGCTACCAGTTTTAAGTTAAACGCTTTTTAACCGCAAAGTTACACAAAGTTTAACGCAAAGTTTCGCAAAGTTCTGTAAAAGTTTACTTTAACTTTATGGTTGCAACCACTTGAAAAACAATTGTGTCCAACCTTACGTGGGTAGCCGATAAAGGCTTAGTAATAGAAAACCATGGGTGCAGTTCGATTTTGTACACAAAAGCCGTAGGCTTGAAATATTTGTAAGCACCGATGTTAATCGGTGGCAAAGAAATAAGCGCGAAAAGAATGCCGTAGGTATGAAATTGACATGATCATTAACCTGTTAGATAACTGTACTGAATCCATGTAAAATACTATGATAAATTTTTTGTTATAAAAATATGCCATGCCTACGGCATTCATATAAACCATTGATTATTAACACCCCCGATTAACATCGGGGGCTATTATCATATCAAGCCTACGGCTTTTTTTACAATAGTGTACAAAATCAAACTGCACCCTTTGGCATATTGATTAACTTTCAATGGTTCATTGATATAGCACATATGGTAAATTAACAAAAAACAATTGATAACTAATAGAATGCGCAAGCCACATTAAATAGGTCGAAGACCCTCGAAGACCTTTATTTTTTATTTTCAGAAATAGCTTGAATAACTTTAATTTTATCTTTTTTTGTTAAACCAGACAATACTTCAATATTAATACCATCAGATAGACCTGTTTTAATCAATTTTCGTTCAAACTTTTGAGGACTTATTTCAATTTCAACAAAAGTAGAATCATTTTTGAAAATTAGTAAACTTTCTTCAATTGCCAAAACACTGTCTCTACGGTCAAGAACAATATCAGCATTAGCACTATATCCAGCTCTAATAAATTGAGATTCTTTAAGCTTTACATCTGCTTTTATTTCGAACTGAATTGCTCCGTTTTCTTTTGTACCTTTTGGTGATATATATTTTAGCTTTGCTTCAAATTTTTCTTTTTCAATAGCTCCTATTGATAATAATAATTTCATTCCAGTTTTGATTTTTCCGACTTCAGTTTCATCTACTTTTCCCTGAAAAATCATATCTCCCATATCAGCAACAATAGCTATAGTTGTTCCAGCATTAAAAGTATTGCTTTCAATTACCGAATATCCTTCTTTTACAGGAACACTTAGAACCATACCTTCAATAGTGGAACGAATAACTGTATTTGTTGCTTTTCCTGATTTCTTAGTAACACCTTCTTTTATAAGATATAGATTATTTTCGGCAGCATTCAGTTCAGCTTTTGTATTTGAAAAACTTAAAAGTAATTTTTGATAATCGGCATCTGGTATTATACCATCTTTAAAAAGTTTTTCTTGTCTATTTTTTTCTCTTTCGGCATTTTTAAAATTTATTCTTGCCTTTTCTAATCTTGACTCAGCTTCATTTAATTGAACCATATTAGGTATAATTTTTATCCTGGCTATTTTGTCACCCTTTCTTATTTGCTGACCGGGCAAAACATATACTTTTTGTATAATCCCTGAAACCTGAGGTTTTATTTCGATTTCCTTGCGAGGTACTACCGAACCGGTTGCAACTGTTTTTTTAAGTATATTTGTTTTAAATGGCGATTTTGTTTTGTAAACAACTGGCTTTTTTTCCGATTTTTTATATAAAAAAACTATAGTCCATACAAAAATAGCTAATACTCCTACTGCTAATATTATTTTAATTACTTTTTTCATGTTTTTTTTAATTTATACAATTAGTTGTGTGATAACAATATGAGTGCGTAAGCAACATTAAAAAGGTCAAAGACCTATTCATTTCTTAATGCATCAATAGGTTTTATACTTATAGCACGTTTAGCAGGAATAAAACCCGCAACTGCTCCTGAAAATACTAAAATTGTTAAGGCAAATAGTGCGACATTCAAATCTACTTCGGGGTTTGCAAACATGCCACCACCTCCGCCTTCCATCGCCATATTTATAAGTTCAACTATAAACACACCAAGCGACAAGCCAAAATAGCCTGCAAACGAAGTCAGAAAAACAGACTCGGTAATTATCTGACCAACAATTTTTACTGGTGTTGCCCCAATTGCTCTTTTTATTCCTATTTCTTTAGTCCGTTCTTTAACAATAATCAACATAATATTACTAACGCCAATTACTCCTGCAAGTAATGTTCCTGTACCTACTATCCAAATCAAAGTTGAAATACCGTTAAATAAACCGTTCATTTGTTTATATTCTTTTTCAACATTAAAATGACCAATAGCATCTTTATCTTTTGGTGAAATAGAATGCCTGTTTTTCAGTAGATTTATAATTTTATCTTCAATGTTTGAGACAAGTATATTATCTTTTGATGTTATTGAAAACCAACCTACAGTATTTCCCATGTTATATGTTTGCTGAAGTGTAGTAAATGGCATAAATATTCTTTGATTTTCGCGGTTTGCACGTTCTCCGAATCTTTTTGAAGCATATACACCAACAACTTTAAAGTAAACTCCCTGTATACGAATATACTCTCCTAATACTTTTTCATCTTTTTCGAATAAAACTTCTAAAACTCTTTTACCAATAACAATAACTTTTCTTTTTTGTTTAATATCTATATTATTAATAAATCTTCCTTTAACTATTTGTACAGGGTCAATTAAGTTAAACTCTGGATAATCTCCAAAAATACTAAAAGCTCCTGAATTTTGACCTCTTACAACATTATCCCCTCCCCCATCCATACTACCACCACGAACACGTGGAGCTATTAATTCAATTTCAGGAATGTTTTTTCTTAAAGCTGCTATGTCTTCGTTGATAAAGCTAAATTGCCTACCTCGTGGAAATCCTTTATAAGATATTGATGTAACTTGTGGCCAAATAAATACACTATTTGTTGCAAAATCGCCAAATCCTTGCATAACTCCATTTTTCAAACCATTGCCCGAACCAAGCATTATTACAAGCATAAATATTCCCCAAAAAACTCCAAATGCAGTTAGAAAAGTCCTTAATTTATTGCTTTTTAAGGTACTAAATATTTCTTGCCACTTATCTATATCTATCATTTGTAATTAATAATGAATAATTAATAATGAATAATTAATAATTTTGCTTGCGCCTGATAATCTGTATAATATAAAAATTAATAAATTACAACATTTGTATTCCTCGCATTTCGCTTTGCTTCATACGGGGCTAACAATAGGTCGTCCCGATGGGACTTTATAGAATACTCTGTGGTTAAAACTATAATACAAAAAAACTTACTATAAATACTGTTATACTTTCAATGGTTCAATTATTCAATGATACAATTATACAATATTTTGATT
>JAOZVK010000429.1 GCA_029938185.1 Bacteroidales bacterium
AGGTCTTCGACCTATTTAATGTTGCTTACGCAAGATATATAATAAACGGTATTTAAACTAAATAGGTGAAAACTTTTGTATGGGTGCTTATAATTGACAATACAATAGTTTAAAATTAACCCTAATTGGGTATAGACTACTTAATAAGCTGTTTAGGAGTAAGCAACATAAAAAGTATCGAAAAGCCTATTTTTTTCCAAAACAATATAAATATCCATTTCTTGAAGCTATATAAACATAGCCATCATATACAATTGGAGTAGCATCAATTTCGAGACCTGTAACAACATCAAGAAGTGTAAGTTTAGGCTTTTGTTCGTTGTAATTGAACTTAAATAAAAATATTCCATTATCAGTTGCAACAATTATCTTATCACCAACAATTATCGGAGATGATATTGTTCCAATAATTTTTTCTTTAGCCAATAGTTTAGGACATGGATAATACGTTTTGTCATCATGTCCAAGTACTTTTATATATTTATCTATTTTGTCGTGTTGAACTACATATAAATAGCCACTTATATCTACAAAAGCAGCAATATGCATTAAGCTATCTCCTGTATAATAGTCATTTACAGCAACAGAACCAACTATTCCACCATCCCAGTGATACCATTTTTTATCAGGAGTAGGAAAATACCATTCTACTGAATTTTCAGGCTTCTTGTTTGGATTTAGTTTAAAAACGCCACCTCGCCCTTTAATATATTGCTTTTCAACAGCAATCAATAAGCAACTATCATAAGTTGCAGGTGCTGTTCCATTTAGATCTGCACCAATGTAAAACTCCCAATCATTTTTTTTATTTTTTATACTATATCCATAAACCCATCCAGTTCCTGATGGTGTATATATTCTATCGCCAATTAATGTAGGTGATGCTTCGGCAACCAAATCATTACCATGTAGTTTTATATCATTTTTATTATAATATTGTAATTCTTGATATATTTTTGCTTGCATCATACTATCACGCATTTCGGCTTTTTTGTAGTCAGGGTCAAAAACTGTAAATAAAGCATTTTCGAGGGCAAGATATGCAGTATCATTTACAACTAAAGCCGAACCATCAACATCACGACTGTAACTATCAGTTGCTTTAACATTCATTCGCCAAAGTTCTTTTCCTGTTATGTATGAGACAGCTCTTAGACTGGGAACATGCTTTGTTTTTTTTGAATTACCCACACCAAGTCTACTACCTTGTATTATTACATAACGTTTATCTTTTTGAGTTTCATTATGATTTACCCAAATTGTTCCTGTACCTTTAATTATATCATCAAATTTATACTGCCAAATTATTTTACCAGTTTTAGCATCAATTTTTTTAAGATTATAATCAAAAGCACCTTGAATTAAGTATGATTTATTAGCCTCTTTTACAAACAATGGCTGTCCTGTCCATCCTGCACCTGCCCAAATTTTGTTTTTACCATAAGCCGGACTCATTCCTTTGCCAAGATATAATTTCCATATTGTATCCAACTTTTCGGGAGCTAAGTTTCCATAATAATTTCGTTTTTCGCTACCTAAATATGTACTAATTAATACATTAATATTGTCTAATTTTGTACGTGCAATTTTTGCCTTCATTGAGTACACCGACTTAGGATATTTTTTTATAAATTTAGAGTAGGTTTTAGCTTTATTTTTTTTGCATACTCTCAAATATTCTTTTTTAATATTTTGAGCATTTGTATTATATAATACTAAAATTGATATGAATAGTAATGTATATCTAAAATAATTTTTCATTATTATATTATTATAAAATTAAGGTATTATACTTTAAATGGTACAATTATTCAATGATACAATGCTCTGATTAACAATTGATAACAGTTTATTAATGTTAAAACTATAGCCGTTTAGAGTATATGTTAGAAAAAATTTAAAATACTTTAGGTCAAAATGTGTAGTTTTTTGTTCATTAATCACAATATTGCTTACTAATATACAAAAATATAAAAAAATTTATTTATTAATATAGATTTTGTACAAAATTATATCATATTTTTATTTGCTCATAAATTTTATTCACAAACAAATTTGTCTCCATTTTTAACTAATTGAGAATCAACAATGTTAAAAAATTTCAGGTATAAATAGCATAAAAAAATTCAAAAAACTTTTTTTTTTACAAAAATCAACTAATTTATATGAAAAATCATAACAATATTAAAAAAAAAAATGTATATTTGTTTAAATTTTTTAAATATAATAATATTTACTTTATTAATATTTCAATATAAGTAGTCTTACAACTGTTTTTAGGCATTTGCTTTTTATGCAATTAACTATATAACAGTGATTTATAAAATATGTAAGCCACATTAAATAGGTCGAAGACCTTAAATAT
Source organism: Bacteroidales bacterium (assembly GCA_029938185.1). Lineage (GTDB taxonomy): Bacteria > Bacteroidota > Bacteroidia > Bacteroidales > JAOZVK01 > JAOZVK01. The sequence continues at coordinate 2,366 of JAOZVK010000429.1, forward strand.
TTTATTAAAAAAATTAAACATCAGCGAATGAATATAGGAATAACTGAAACTAAACAGGTAGATTTAATTTTAAACAATTTTGAGCCTTCGACAATAAAAGGACAACAAATTTCTGAGCAAAATATAATAAAAATACACTTTAACGATTTTCTTATAAATGCCAAAAGGTGTCAAAATAAAGAAAGTATAAAACTTATAAAAAAAGCCTTTAAGTTTGCTAATAATGCCTTAAATGGTATGAAAAATAGTTATGGTGAATTTCTTATTATCCACTCAATAAAAGTAGCTAAAATTCTTACTTCCCAAATCGGACTTGGTACAAAATCGGTAGTTGCAGCATTTATGCACAAAGTTGTAGAAGTAACCGAGTTTACAATTGAAGACATACAAAGAATATTTGGTAAAAAAATATGCCATATTGTGAGAGGTGTTCTAAAAATAGATGATAAATCAAATTATGAAAAATCATTACAAGCTGATATTTTTAGAGAAGTACTTCTTACACTTTCCGAAGATATCAGAGTGGTTTTTATAAAACTTGCAGACCAGCTGCAAAAAATGAGAATACTTAGAATATTTTCTTCTGATATACAATTTAAGATAGTTGGTGAAACGCAATATGTTTTTGCACCTCTAGCACACCGTCTGGGTTTGTATAATATAAAAAGCGAGTTAGAAGACTTGAGTTTAAAATACAAAAATCCCAAAGTTTATATTGAATTATATGAAAAAATAAAACTAAGTGAAAAACAAAACAAAAAAGAAATTCAGGAATTTATAAAACCAATTAATAAATTTCTAAAAATTAAAAACTTTGATTTTGAAATAAATGGACGACTAAAATCTATTTATTCTATTTGGAATAAAATGAATAAAAAAAAAATTCCCTTCGAAGAAGTTTATGATGTATATGCTATACGAATAATCTTAAAATCTAATTCACAAAACACTGAAAAAGAGGATTGTTGGCGTATATATTCTACCATTACACAATTATATCAACCCAAAAAAGATAGACTTAGAGATTGGATTAGTTCTCCAAAATCTAATGGATACGAGGCTCTACATACGACAGTTATGGGGAAACATGGAAAATGGGTTGAAGTGCAAATACGCTCACAAAGAATGGATGAAATCGCCGAAATAGGATTTGCAGCTCATTGGAAATACAAAGGTTTGGGCGATAAGAAAACAGAACTTGATTCATGGGTCAAAAAGATAAAAAATAAACTTGAACAAAACGAAAGTGATACTCTTGAGTTTCTTGATGATTTTAAACTTAATTTGTTTACATCTGAAATAATTACTTTTACTCCCAAAGGAGAAATTATCAAACTACCCAAAAAATCAACTGTTCTTGATTTTGCTTTTAAAATTGACAAAAATTTAGGGAAATATTGTATAGGAGCAAAGAAAAATTACAATATTGTAAACCTTGATTCTACTCTACATAGTGGCGACCAAGTTGAAATATTGACATCTAAGAAACAAAAAATTCTGCCAAAATGGTTGAGATTTGTTGTTACTGCCAAAGCAAAAGAAAGTATAAAAACAATATTAGGCAAAGAGCGTGAAAAAGATATAAAAAAGGGTGAAAAAATAGTAAATAGTGCTGTAAATCAAATTAAAAACAGTTCATTTAAAGATTCTCTAAATGAATTATTAATTTTTTATAAACTTAATAATAAAGATGACTTATTTTATAAGATAGCTCATGATAACATTAGTGTTGAAAGTATTAAGAAAATTTTAAAAAAACGTTCTCAAAATCCATTTATCAGGTATTGGCAGATAAAATTTGGACAAGAAGAAAAACCAATGGCTACCAAAATAAATAAACCAATTGAAAATGGAACCACATATTTAGACCATGATTTAAAAAAAAAATGTAAAACTGCAAACTGTTGCAAACCAATGCCAGGTGATAAAATTATTGGTTATGTTGATCACAAAAATTTAGTTTATATTCACAAAACAACATGCCCAAATGCTATAAAATTGATGGCAACTCACAGTCAATCAATGATAAATGTTAAGTGGATTAGCTACAAAATGCTATCGTTTCTTGTTCATTTACGAATAACTGGTATTGACAATGTTGGAGTTGTTAGTAAAATAACAAATTTATTGTTTAAAAATTATAATATTAATATTAAATCAATTCGTTTTGATACAAACCACGAAACTTTTGTTGGCGAAATTGATTTATATATTCATAGTGTTCGAGATTTAGACAAATTAGTATTAAGTCTAAAAAAACTTGAAAATATAACTGAAGTAAAAAGAATTGGTAAATTAGATGGTTTAGTAAAAAGCGCAAATTAGGTCTTCGACCTATTTAATGTGACCTACGCATTCTATTAATATATTAATAATATGCAATTTAACAAAAAAACAAATGTTGAAAAACTTTTGTAATACCACTTATGCTATCAACAAATTCTGGTGTTACTACTTTTTTTTTACAATAACATCAATTCTACCCTCTACGTTTGTACAAGCTATAACTTTTGTTGCTTTATATCTTCTATATTCCTTGCAATTTGGCGAGATGAATTCTATAAACAACAAAAATTTGTATAGTGTAAGACATAAAATTGATTTAAGTTTACAAATGTAATAACTTGACAGTATTTACATGATTAACAGGATATTTTTAACATGTAAATCCTGTAAATCTTGTCTAAATAATACTAAAGAAACTTATGATTTGTTTCAATAGTTTCTTCAAAAGAAGTTTTTTTACAAATCCCTTGACAGGAAAGCAGAAAATTC
>JAOZVK010000430.1 GCA_029938185.1 Bacteroidales bacterium
TATATATATTTTATTAGTAAGGTAATTCCGAATATATATATTTAATTAGTAAAGTAATTCCGAATATATATATTTAATTAGTAAAGTAATTCCGAATATATATATTTAATTAGTCATATATAACAAATAATATAATCCTCAATAACAGTGTATTAATAAAAAACATGGGGATACTATAATAGTGGCTTGGCACCATGGTGCCAAGCCAGACGTTATAAGCAATCCTCCTACTGAAAAATTCAGTTGAATCTTTTCGCTAACGTCGGGAGAAAAAGGTGCAAAAAATGATAAAAGCACATAATTTGTAAACATTTGATAATCAGCAACTAATTTTAATATTAGTTGGAATAAAACTAAAAAATGACAAATGAATCAATATATGATGAATTTAAAAGAAACAGATTGCAGATCTTAAACTTGAAATATAAATAAACGGATGAAATTAATTTACAAAGCTATTAGCAAAGTAAGAAATTCATTATTTCGAAAAATAACCATCAAAATGGTTTTAATATTTCTTTCTATAATAATAATAGCAGGGTCGGTTGTTATTAATAAGAAATATCATAAATCTGATTTAGAAAATTCAGATGAATTCGTATCTAAGCCTATTAATATCTTAAAAATAAGTGATAATTTAACAGTTCAAGAGACAAATTGGTTAAAAGAAAATCATATAGTTAAAATAAGAGTTGCAAATTCCGCACCATATCAAATGAATCAAAATGGTAAATTTGAAGGTGTATCAGTAGATTATATTGAGAAAATATTCAAAAAATATAATATCAAATATAAATTTGTATCTTCAGAAGAGACTGGAACTTGGAAGCAAGCTTTAGAATATATTAGAGATAAAAAAGAGATAGATTTGCTTTTAGCAGTTAAAAATACGCCAGAAAGACAAAAAGATATGTTGTTTACAGATAATTACTTATCTTCTCCTTGGGTGATTTTCACTAGAAATAATTCGGATTTTATATCAGGAATGAAAGAATTAGAGGGAAAACAGGTTGCTGTGGAAGATGGATTTGTAATGCAGAAACTTTTACAAACAAGATATCCACAAATAAATCTCAAGACTATAAAAGGGATAACTCCTACGATAGATGCTTTGCAATCTTTAGCTGTTGGTAATGTAGATGCATTTGTAGGAAATCTTACAAGTGGAAGTTATATTTCAAAGTCTTTATCTTTAGATAATATTAAAGTAGCAGCACCAACGCCATTTGGAAATCATGAGCATGCAATGGCAATAAGAGATGATTGGTCTCCTTTAGTTTTAATTATAAATAGAGAACTAAAACTTATAAACAACAAAGAGAAGAGTGATATTTACAATAAATATTTATCAATTAGATATGAGCATGGTATCAACTTTTGGGATATTTTAATGTGGGTTGCTATTGTTGCTTTTATATTTAGCTTTATCGTTATTACCATAAGTATTACCAACAAAAGACTCAATAAAGAGATAAAACAGAGAAAAAAATCAGAAGAACAAATTTTAATCGAACGAGAACAATTTCTTTCGCTTTTAAATGCTATTCCTGAACCTATTTATGTTTCCGATATCGAAACAGATGAAGTTCTTTTTGCTAATGATAGCAAAGAAAAATTATCTGGCGCGGATAGTCAAAATAAAAAATGTTATAAAGCATTTCATAACTTTGATTCGCCATGTGATTTTTGCCACAAAAACGAATTAATTAAAAGTGATACCAATATTATACGTTGGGAGCAAGATTATTCAAAACCTAAAAAATATTTTCAGGTAATTGATAAACTAATAACATGGCACAATGGCAGACAAGCAAAATTTCAGATTTCATTTGATTTAACTGAATTGAAAAAAGCCGAGCAGGAAATTCGCAAACTCTCAATAGCAGTTGAGCAAAGTCCTGCAACTATTGTAATAACAGACACCACTGGAAAAATTGAATATGTAAATCCAAAATTCACTGAACTGACTGGTTACACAGCCAAGGAAGCAATAGGCCAAAACCCAAAAGTGCTGAAATCTGGAAAAACAGATACTAAGTTATTTACAGAACTTTGGGCAAGCATAACAAGTGGAAAAACTTGGAATGGTGAACTTATCAATAAAAAGAAAAATAAAGAAGAATTTATTGAACGTGCTATAATTGCACCTATAATTGACAATAAAGGACAAATTACTAACTATATTGCAGTAAAAGAGGACATTACAACAAAAAAAGCAGCCGAAATAGCTCTGAAAAAATCAGAGATACAATTACGTGAAAGCAATGCAACAAAAGATAAGTTCTTTTCAATAATTGCACACGATTTAAAAAGCCCGTTTAATGCAATTTTAGGTTTCTCTAATATTCTTTTGAAAAAACATGCAGTTTATGATGACCAAAAACGAGAAAAATTAATTAAATCGGTTAATGACAGTGCAAATAATGCTTTCAAATTATTAGAAAATCTACTTACTTGGGCTCGCACGCAATCGGGCGGAATAGAGTATAAGCCTGAAAAATTACACCTTAAAATATTGTTATTTGAAACCATGTTTGATTTACAAGCACAAGCAAACAAAAAAGGGATTAATATAATAGATAAAATACAAGATGACGAAACTATTTTTGCGGATAAAAATATGCTTGCAACTGTTTTACGAAACCTTATTTCAAATGCCATAAAATTCACTACAAAAAACGACCAAATTGTAATTTCGTCCAATAAACAATCAGACAGTAATTTTCTCGAAATATCGGTTAAAGACTCAGGTGTTGGTATTCCAAAAGAAAAAATTAATGATTTATTTCGTATTGAAAAAAACACATCAACACAAGGGACTGAAAACGAAACAGGAACAGGTTTAGGCTTAATCTTATGCAAAGAATTTGTAGAAAAACACGGCGGGAAAATTTGGATAGTTAGTGAGGATGGAAAAGGTAGTGATTTCAAATTTACGTTACCTCTTAATTCTGATTAGAAATACTTAACATAAATTTAAGAAAAAAGAAAAATGCTTATAACAGCGGCTTGGTGTCAGGCATTTTTTGCTTGTTTTTACTTCGCTTCGCTCGTAAAAAACAAGCTAAAAATGCCCACCACCAAGCCGTATTCGTTAAGCATAATTAAATCTACTTATCACAATATAAAAAAAATGATTATAAATAAATTTTTAAAATTAGCTTTTTAATGAATTTACAATTTTTTTAAACATAAAATTAATTTAATTAATAATTTAAAAGATACATATTATGAGTGCATTTGCAAAGGTTGCAGCAGAATTCGGAACACATGCTTTTGAATACTTGCATAATCAAGGATTTTTTGAGAAGTTTTATAATGAAATTTTTAATAGAAATAAAAGAGTTTTAATATTAGGAGCGAGTGGTGCAGGAAAAACTCAATTTGTTAATTCTTTTAATAAAGAAATCGCAGATATTCAAGTAGTAAACAGAACTCATACTTCTGAAAAAACCAACTTAACAGTAGATAAGATACCGTTAAAATTTTTTGACACCCCAGGTCATGGAACAAAACAAGAAGTAAGACGACAGGAAATTGACAATTTAATACTAAAACGAACAAAATATGTAGGAATAATTAATGTTGTTTCATATGGTTATCATGAAAGGGAGAATAATGAAAAAATAGTCTTTGATGAAAAAGGGAAAGTTAAAAATGAAATTATTGAGCAACATAGAAAAGAAGAGTTAAGATTGTTAGACGAATGGTTACCAATACTACGCTTATCAAGTGTAAAGTGGGTTATTACATTAGTAACAAAAGCAGATATTTGGTGGGATTTTGAAGATGATGTATATGAATATTATAGATACGGAAAATACAGAAGAATTTTTGACGAAAAATTTAGTAAAGATTATTATTCTAAACAATTATATTTTATTCCTTATTGTTCTTTAAGAGAACCATATTATAAGAAATTACAAGCAAACACTTTTGGAGTAAGTCAAAAAAATAATCTAACAGCAAACTTCGTTAAAAATCTTTCAAATATTTTAGGAAAAGAAAATAATATAAAATAATATAACAATGGATATAGACAGTAATACAGTAGAAGAAGTATTTAGTTTTGTAGACATAAATATCAGTCGATTAAATTTGTTAAAAAAAACACTGTGGTTAAGTAATTTAACAACAACAATCATTTTATCAATATTATTAATTTATTTACTTGTTAATGATACAGATTTGTCCATTTTACTAATACTAATTTTAATTCTTCTAATTCTTATTCCTTTCATAATAACAATAATTTTTGAAAATGCACGAAAAAAAGGAAAGGAGTTATATAATCAAACAACAGTAGATTTAGAAGACTTTTTAAGAGAAAATAGACAACAATTTGAAAAAGAAGGGTGGTGGAATAAATTAAGAAAGCTATTACAATTAACAGAGTATTCTTTTGTTATTAAATTTTGTATGTATTTGAATGTAGCTTTATGGTGTTGTAGTGTATTTATAAACTGTAATTAACAAAACTGAAATTACAATTTATTAGTTTTATTCATAAGCAAAATTATCAATTGAGAAATGAAAATAAAAACTTTTCACATAAGATTATCAAAGGAACATATAATTTCAGATGAAAATAGAATTAACGAATTTCTGACAGACATACAAGTAATTAATACTTTTGCAAGTTTAGTGAATGCAAATAAATTAAATTTTTGGTCGATAGTTATAACATATTCAGAACTGCCCGAAATGAAAAAAGAAAAATTATCATATTCGTCAGAAACAGAATTAACAGAAAGAGAACAAGAAATTTATGATAATCTAAAAAAGTGGCGAGTTGATAAAGCCGCAGTTGAAAATGTGCCAACTTATGTAGTTGCACATGATAAAGAATTGATAACTATTGCTAAACAAAACATTGATAAACTTGATGATTTCAAAAATATTAAAGGATTTGGCAAAAAGAAAATTGACAAATACGGCGATGATATAATTGCGTTAATTAACTCTGTGTAAATGAATAAAAAACAATATGCTTAACATTGTGCTTAATGCAATTTTTTTATTTTTTTGTTTGGCTGGTCGCTTCGCTCCCGCCAAACAAAAAAAATAAAAAAACAGCATAAGCACATTTCCGATAAGTGTAATTGTGTCGCTAGCGCTCCCCAATTACACTTATCG
>JAOZVK010000431.1 GCA_029938185.1 Bacteroidales bacterium
ATAAACAGCATAATACAAAAAACAAAAGTGTCATTTTTGTATATTGATCTACTTATAACAATAGTTAGTAAAAATGCGTAAGCCACATTAAATTAGGTCGAAGACCTTAGACAATTAAATAGATGAACAAAGAATTCAGAAAATTTATAAACAACTTAAATAAGTCGAAAACAGAAGAAGACGTAAAAAATGCATATGCAAAGCATTTTAAAATAAATTACGACACTTCGGACAGACACGATTTATATACACCACAAGTCTTGTTTGAATTTAAGTATGACAAAAACAGGGACAACTTAAAAGCAAGAGCTACAGTTTTTGCACAAATTTTATATTATGTCCACAGATTAAAATATGGATATACTCAAAAACCTATATCTAATTATTTGTGCCTTGCAGATAAAAATGAAACTATAATCACTGAAACAGCAAAATGGAAAAACTACTATTCGGATATTGAAAGTTACGATTGGGATTTAGCACCAAGCATTCCTGACAAACGATTAGTAAAAAAACTAATTGATGATAAAAATTTTAGAGAACTGCACATTTTAAAAATCGAAAACGAACAAGATTGTAACTTCATGTTTGAGAAACTTACAAAATGTTTAGATTCTCTACAGACAATTGATTTATTAGACAAAAAAGTAATAACGGAAGAAAATTTTGAAGAGGTTTTTGAATATTGGAATGGTATTTTTGTGACTTCTGTTAGTAATGGATTTAAAACATCAAAATATTTTGTCTGCGATATACAAGAAAGTCGAACCTATTTGATTAGAGAACAAGGAAAAGTATTTTTTGATTTTGGCGGTGGTAACGGACGAACAAAAAAAATATTACTAAAAGATTATCAATACTTTTGGCAACTTTACGAAAAAGTTACCTCCGTTGATACTATGCGAGGGATTTTGTCAAAAATTGACAGATTAACTGATGAAAAAATGCGTCGTTTCCATGGTGAGTTTTTTACGCCTGTCCGATTTGCACGTAAAGCTTTAGAATATATAGAAAAAACAGTAGGAAAAAAATGGTGGAAAACAGGCGAATATCGTATTTGGGATATGGCATCAGGAACAGGAAATCTTGAATGGTATTTGCCAAATGAAGCTTATCAATATATGTATCTTTCAACACTTTATCCGAGTGAAGCAGAACATTGCGAAAAATTATTTTCAAGTGCAACTGTTTTTCAATACGATTATTTGAACGATGATGTGGCAAATGTATTTGCTAACGGTACAATTGATTTTAGTTTTACATGGAAATTGCCTGAAAAATTAAGAAATGACCTTGCAAATCCTAAATTGAAATGGATAATATTAATAAATCCGCCTTTTGCAACAAGTCAAACGGCAGGGACAAGCGGGCGAAGCAAACAAGATGTGAGCAATACGGCTGTTCGTAAAATAATGCACCAACAGAATTTGGGCGAAGTTTCCAGAGAATTGTTTGCACAATTTGTTTTTCGTATCAAAAAAGAGTTTCAAAACAAAACCACTCATTTCTGTTTATTTTCAAAGTTGAGCTATATTATGGCAAACAACGATCAGAAATTGCGAGATAATTTGTTTAAAGCAAAATTTGAGAGGGGATTTATATTTTCATCTACAAATTTTTCTGGCACATCAAGAAATAGTCCTTTCCCTGTGAGTTGTGTTATTTGGAATTTGAATAAAGAAAAGAATCTTGAAAGACAAAATATCAAATTAGATATTTTTAACAACGAAGCAGATAAAATTGGGAAAAAGAAAATTGGAGTCCAAAAACGAGAACATTTCTTAAATAAATGGATAAAACGACCACCAGCTACAAAAAAATTTCCACCAGTAGGTTCGGCAATTAATTTAAAAACACAGAATAAAGATAGACGTGATAGAATAGCAGACGGATTTCTTACTTCTTTTATGTGCAAAGGAAACGATTTTCAAAATCAAAATTATACAGCTTTATTATCAGCACCTTATGTAAGTGCAGGTGCATTGTCTGTAACTAATGAAAATTTTGAAAAATCTATGATTGTTCATGCTGTAAGACGTATTCCAAAAGCAACATGGATAAATGATAGAGACCAATTTTTAAAGCCTAAACAAGAACTTTCACAAGAATTTATAAATGATTGTACGATTTGGAATGTGTTTAGCAATTCAAATCAAACATCAGCCATGAAAGATGTTGAATACGAAGGAACTGTTTATCAAATAAAAAATAATTTTTTTCCATTTATGATTTCCGAACTTAAAAAATGGAAAATTACAGATAGCGATTTTGCTGTAATGCTTTCAGCAGCCGAAGACAGATATGTAGCAAATTGGATAATAAAAGCAGAATTAAGCCAAGAAGCAAAAGATGTAATTGAAGCTGGAAAAGAAATTTACAAATTCTATTTCAGTAATTTACATCAGTTACGGACAAATTTGTTTAAAATAGAAACGTGGGACACAGGATTTTGGCAAATCAAGAAAGTATTACAAGACCAAAATTTAGCACGTGATTTATTCATAACATTAAAAGAGAAACACGATATTTTGCGAAATAAAATTTTACCGCAAATATATGATTATGAATTTATACCTAAGATTGAAATATAGAAAAAGAAAATAAAACGGCACACAAGGCATATACTCGTTAGAATGTTAATATAATGCATAAACAATATTAAATAGGTCGATGACCTTAAATATAGTAAAATATTTGAAAATGAAAATATTAGTATTAAATTGCGGTAGCTCTTCAATAAAATACCAACTAATAAATATGAACTCAAAAGAGGTTTTGGCTAAAGGAATTGCTGATAAAGTTGGTATGAAAGGCTCAATGATTAAACATATAAAAAACAGGGGTGATAAAGTTAATTTTGAGGGTGAAATAATTGACCACAAAATTGGTATAGAATATATATTAGGAATTTTAATTAGTAAGAAACATGGATGTATTGAATCGTTAAAAAGAATTGATGCTGTAGGACACAGAGTTACACATGGAGGCGAAGAATTTACTAATAGTATATATATTACCAATGAGGTAATTAATGCAGTTAGTAAAGTTTCGGAATTAGCCCCTTTGCACAATCCTCACAATCTAAAAGGTATTGAAGCTATAAAATTACTTATTCCCGAAATGCATCAAGTTGCTGTTTTCGACACTGCATTTCATCAAACAATGCCAGCCAAATCATATTTGTATGCAATACCATACACTATGTACAAAAAACACAAACTAAGAAGATATGGTTTTCATGGGACAAGCCATAAATATGTATCCGAAAGAGCATGTAAATTGTTAGATATTGACTACAACAAAACCAAAATTATTACATGTCATCTTGGAAACGGTGCTTCAATTACAGCTATTAATAATGGTAAATCTGTTGATACTTCAATGGGACTAACTCCTGTAGAGGGACTTATAATGGGTACACGAACTGGCGATTTAGATTTAGGAGCATTGCTTTATATAATGGAAAAAGAAGAAATTGGTTTGGAAAGTGCAAGAGCATTTATTAATAAACATAGTGGTATGTTGGGTATTACAGGTGTTTCTTCGGATATGAGAGAAATTGAAGAAAAAGCAAATGAAAACAACGAAAGGGCAAAATTAGGTCTTGATATGTATTCATATAGAATTAAAAAATATATTGGTGCATATGCTGCAGCTATGGGTGGAATTGATATTTTAGTTTTCACAGGAGGAATTGGTGAAAATGCTGACATGATCAGAAAAGAGATAGTTCATGGTTTAGAATTTTTAGGAATTAATTTAGATCAAGATAAAAATAAAGGTTTAAGAAGCAAAGAAGTTGTAATTAGTACGACAAACTCTAAAGTAAAAGTTATTATTGTTCCTACAAATGAAGAGTTGGTAATTGCAAATGATACTAAAAACATAATAAATAATTTAGATAAGTAGGTTATTGTATAAAATCGACACTTTGTAAAGTTGTAACTTACTGTAATTCTGGCGTAAGCAAAATTATTAATTGTCCATTATTCATTGTTAATTACTTAAAGATGCTTAAAAAAATATCAGATTTATATAAACTTATAGAAAATCAGAAAACAAAAAAAAGGCTTGCACTTGCCGTAGCTCAGGATAAACATGCTCTTGATGCAGTAATCAAAGCAAGCGATAGAAATATTATAGAACCAATACTTGTTGGCAATGAATTAGAAATAAAACAAATTGCAGAGCAAAATAATTATAATATATCAAAGCTTAGAATAGTTAATATAAGTGATAAAACAAAAGCTGTAGAAGAAGCAGTAAAGCTTGTTAATAATAAACAAGCAGATATTCTTATGAAAGGGAATATTTCTACTTCGGTTTTACTAAAAGCAGTTTTGAACAAAGAATGGGGTTTGAGAAAAAACGAACTACTATCACACATTGCTATTTTTGAAATTCCTGCTTATCATAAACTATTAGGACTAACTGATGTAGCAATGAATATTTCGCCAGATATTAAAGCAAAACTTGGAATATTGAATAATGCTGTTGAGTATATGAATGGTATTGGAATTAGTAATCCAAAAGTGGCAATAATAGCAGCGGCAGAAACTATAAACGATAAAATGCAAGCAACTGTTGATGCTGCAATAATATCGAAAATGGCTCAACGGAAGCAAGTTAAAAACTGTATTGTAGATGGACCTCTTGCATTTGATAATGCTATTGACAAAGAAAGTGCAAAACATAAAGCCATTATTAGCGATGTTGCTGGAGATGCTGACATATTACTATTGCCTAATATTGAAACTGGAAATGTTTTGTATAAAGCATTATCATTTTTTGGAAATTCAAAAATAGCAGCAGTAATTCTTGGAGCATCAGCTCCTATTGTTCTCACTTCGCGTTCCGATAGTAATTCAACTAAACTGAATAGCATACTTTTGGCTGCTGTTGCAAACGTCTAAGACTCTTTGAGCCTTTTAATGCTACTTACGCCTAAATAATTTTACTAATAAGGTCTTCGACCTATTTAATGTGGCTTACGCACTCTATTAATATTCAAATAAGGTCTTCGACCTATTTATAGTTGCTTACGTATTGTATAAAGACAATTTAATCAGAATGTTATGAATAAGTAAATGTCGAAAAACTTTGGGTACAGTTCGGTTTTGTAC
>JAOZVK010000432.1 GCA_029938185.1 Bacteroidales bacterium
GTAAGTTTCCGATAAACGATAACAAAGATTTAGAAAAACAAGCAGACGAACAAGGGAAAAAAGCTATTGACAGTGTTTTGGACGAAGAAAGCTCAGAGCCTACTCCGACAGATTATTACGATATAAAAACTGGTGAACATATAGAACATGTTATAGATGGTAGTAATCTAATCGTAGCTATTGATAAAACTGAGTATAAAGCTCTTTCAACAATATTTTCTATATCAAACATTACATTAGATCCTGAAATTAGAGCTTATAATTTTTATGTCTATATAATGAAACATTCAAAAACAGCAAGAGATACGGGTATGACAAAAGAAGAGTTGAATACAAGAGTATTTTTGAGTGCTATAAAACAAATAGAAGCTGGTAGCAAAAACAAACCTCTTGATTATGATGCATGGAATGGGACACTGAAATTACCAAGAACAAAAGAGGGATTACCAGATTATTCAGACCATCCTAGAAAATCAAAAAGAAAAAGTTCAGCAGCTGGTGCCTATCAAATCTTGCATTTATCTTGGGATTTTTTTAAGAAACGTTATGAAATAAAGGATTTTACACCTGCAAATCAAGATAAAACGGCTTTGTATATATTGAGATTCAGAAAAAAATTGGATAAAGTCAAAGAAGGTAAGTTTTCTGAGGTTTTTACATATTTAAATAATAAAGAAAATGAATCATGGACTGCTTTTCATGCTATAAATAAAGACTATTTTGATAAGCTGCTTAAAGAACGGTTTATTAATGAACTAAATGGTAATTCGGATGTAGCATCTGAAATTGGACAATTGTTAAATCTTAAAAAACGCAGCTATAAATGAAAAAATTAATACTAAATACCCATATTTATATAATCTTTATTTTATTTTGTAATTGTGCTAATAATAATATAAATGATTCAATTAGTTTTAATATAAAACCTGATTCAGTAGAAAAAAAAACTATAATAAAAAAACAGGAACTAAATTATTCAATTAAAGTGAAGGGTAAAAAAAGATTTCTTTATAGTGTTGAAATTAAATCAGATTTATATACTTTAGAAGTTGAAACTATATACTTAAATGATACAGTAAAAGAGGCAATAATTGGAAGTCCTGTGGCAATTAATCAAAAACTGGTATTTAAATATAATGATTCGATAATAAAAAAAATAAACCCACCAGTCACAAAAATATTTCGTACAAACAATAAAGGTAAAAGAATTAAAAGCTTGAGTGCTGTTATTTATGAAATTAAAGCAGTAAAAGGAATTAAGGATGTATTTTATTCTGTTGAAGGGGAAGGATTATATAATCCTAGTTTTTCGTATTCCGGAATATATGGAAAAGAAGGTAAGTTGTTATATCTAGATTTTCGAGAATTTTATCGTGATGAAAATGGTATAATACAAACAAAAATAATTAATGAATATGGCAATTATTCTGAGTTATTAATGAAACTAGGTGTATCACATGAAGACATTAGAAAAAATGATAACACTGTCATTATTTCGGGTTTTGATGCTTTTGAAGCATATAGGGAGTTAAGCCCACACTTTGAGGAATAAAACAAATATTAATCTTAGATTTTTTGAATTATGCTTTTTTATTTTTCATTAGTTGGTAGTGGTTGACTTTGGCATAAAAAAATTAATAGCGTAAATTAACGACAGCTACCAATATACGGACATAAGTATCAAGAAAATATGTTCTGGTGAAAATTTTCATACCTATAGCAATTAGAAATCATAACTAATTTATATATTGTATATTATCGTTTTTGATGTAGAGTGGATTTAAAATAAGAATTTGTTTTGAGTTATCAGTTTTCTACTTTATCAAATAATTAAATTGAATTTTTTACTAACCCGTTCAGTCATGTAACAGGCTGCAAATCAAACAACACTATTATGTAAGGACTATCCATTAGTTTGCAACTAATGAAAAATAAATAGCTGGAAAAAAATATATTCTGAGTAATAAAAAAAAAAAACAGTAGCCAAACAGAAAACAAAACAGGCTTACCAAATCAACTAAAAGCAGGTGTGAATGCTAAACTTTCCGAAAATGTGATGAACAAGATGGAGGGTTTTCAATACCAACTTTTCAAATGTAAATATTAAAAAAGACTCCCAACAAGCAACAGATGTAGGAGCATTAGCACTTACACAAGGCGACAGTGTACACTTTGCACCCGGACAATTTAAGCCCGAAACCAAAAAAGGACAAGAACTTATAGGACACGAGTTTGCCCATGTAGTACAACAAAGAGAAGGCAAAGTAAAGGCAAATAAACAAATTGGTAAGTTTCCGATAAACGATAACAAAGATTTAGAAAAACAAGCAGACGAACAAGGAAAAAAAGCTGCTGATGGGGTTTTGCAGAGAAAAGAAAAACCGATGGAGCAAACAAAAGTTACAAATATTAAAGATGATATTGCTCCTGAGAAAGTAGCTGATGTTATGGACTCAAAAGTAATGATTGGTGATATAATATACATAGTTGTGGATGGGGTAAAATATGTCTATCATCCAGATTTGAAATTTGAGAATAATGATAGAGCAAATATGATGGTTGAAGCATTGAATAATCTTACGAAAACCGAACATGGAGCAATCTTAATAAATTTGTTTAAGGGAGCAGAACCAATCATAGGAGATTTATTCCTTACGTATGTTTCAATAGGAGGACTCAGTGGTTTTAAAGGATATTCGCCACAAAATTTTGATGAAAAAGGTAAGTATTTTCATCCTTATGAGAAAGATGGCAAACATGTTCGTTGTCCACCAACTATAAAAGATAATCCTATGAAGGTTGAACTTTTTAATGATATAGTATTTCGTAAAGGTTTTGAAAAACTTAGTTTTACATCAATAATCAACACAACACAAGCACTTTTTGTAACAAAACCAGATATATATTTCGCAAAAAAATTAAGTAAAGTCAATAGAATGGCAAAAACAATTTACCACGAAGCATTACATGCTGTTTTAGCTATAATATCAGGTCAATTCCCAGCACAAGAATGGATTATAAGAGAGAGTGAATTTACTATATTATTAAAAAATACATTAGAAGCAATGTCAAATGCTTATTCAGATGCAATATTAGGTAAAGATTTTAGTCAAGAAAGAAAAGTTATTTCATCAAAAGTTGAATCTAATTTGAAATTATTTAAAGATTTACTTAAATTAGAAAATAAAGCAGAATCTCCACAGGATTTAATAGTTAGAGAATTAAGGGAATTACAAGAACCAAAATTAAAACAAAATGAATAAAAAATACTTTTTAATAATTACTGCATTATTTTTCTTATCATGTAATAATAAAAACAATACATGGAAAACTGAATCGGAGACAGATTCAATTATTAGAAAATGGAAAACTGAATTGGAGTTTTATACATATCCAAACACATTACGTATTTATATAGATTCTATTAATAGTAACTGGTATATATTTAAACCTTTATATTCTAAAACTATTGATAGTATCGAATACTCCCATTTTATAATTGAACCAAAAGATGATTATTTTAATTTTAATATTTATGATTATTTGATTTTCATCAAGGATAATAAAATTTTCAGATTTAACACAAAAAATTACAAAAAGCCAATATTTGTGTTTGATCTTAATCAACAAGTAAATCATAAAGTTATTACACCAACAATATTTAGTACTTATGGTAAAGATACGATTATTTTAAAAAAAAAATACTATAGCAAACAATTTCAAGACAGTATTTATAAATTTAAGATAATTTCACAAATCATTTTAGACTTAAATGGAAGTCGCCGTCCAACTTGTTCTAAGATTGAATTTTCAAAAAAAATTGGACTTATTAGTTTTAATATTATTGATGGTTCAGGAGAAAAAAAATATAA
This sequence comes from Bacteroidales bacterium, assembly GCA_029938185.1. Taxonomy (GTDB): domain Bacteria; phylum Bacteroidota; class Bacteroidia; order Bacteroidales; family JAOZVK01; genus JAOZVK01. Next base: position 3,873 of record JAOZVK010000432.1, read on the forward strand.
ATTATATTGTGGAATAATACATTTAGAATATGACCGGAAGGTTCCAGTTGAACTTGTTCCTTATGAGAAATAGCAGAATTAGCTTTTACACGGATACCTAACAAATGTAATAATACGATAATTTTTTGATATTTTACTTTTAATAATAGTTTGTTTTTCAGGCATAACCAAAATCATTAGCTTTTTACTTTTGGTATTTATGTCTATTTACACCTGTATAGTTAAATAAGTTACTTAGTAGAGATAGTCTACAAAATCTAAATATTACAAAATAGTTAATGAATCAAAATAATATTAAAATGAATAAAATTTACTTTCTAATAATTGCAGCATTATTTTTCTTACCACGTAATGATAAAAATAATACTTGGAGCTTTGAATCGGAGTTTTATGCTCCAAAAAATAGTGTACGTATATATACAGATGATATTAACGGTGATTGGTTTATATTTAAAACTTTACGTCCCATAACTATTGATAGTATAGAATATCTTCATTTTTTAATTGAACCCAAAGAAAAATATTTCAATTTAGACATTCAAGATTATTTAATTTTTATTAAAGATAATAAAGTTTTCAGATTTAACTCAAAAAATTACAAAAAGCCAATATTTATGTTTGATTTTAATCAACAAGTAAATCACAAAGTTGTTGTTCCAACAATATCTAATTATAATTATATGGAAAATGATACAATTATTTTAGAAAGTATATATTATAGTAAACAATTCAAAGATAGTATATATAATTTAAAAGTAATCCCACAAAAAGTTATATACTCTAGTGGGACACTAGATCCAACCTGTTCTCAAATTGAAATTTCAAAAAAAGTAGGACTCATTAGTTTTAATGTTATTTATCATTTAGGAGAAAAAAAATTTAAATTATATAATGGAGGATTCCGTTTAAAAAAGAACTGGGAGAAACGGATTAAATTTATACCCTGTGAATAATGTAAATAAGTTGCTAACCTTCTATAAGGCAAATAAAATAACTGCAGGGCAAATGCCAATGCAACAGATAATCCGTTCAATATTATTGGTAAAACAAACCCAATACAAGAAAAAACTCAAAATTATAATTCGAATACTGATTTTAGCGAAAATGCTTATTTAGACGAGCAAAGCATACAAATGCAAGCACTTGAAGAAGAAGGATTATTGCAGGGGAAGTTTAAATTTAATAATGAACCTTTTCAAAGACAAATAGACATAAGCAAACTAATTGTTAACGATAAACAAACTGTG
>JAOZVK010000433.1 GCA_029938185.1 Bacteroidales bacterium
ATTGCACATTGCTATCTTCCTGCAATTCATTTTCTTTAAAAACGTTGTTTATATGTTTGGTTATCACACTTCGCTCTCGTTGAAAAAGTTCTGTCATTTGTTTTTGTGATAGCCAAACTGTTTCATTTTCAAGACGAACTTCTAATTTTGTTTGCCCACTTTCTGTTTGATAAAGTATGATTTCAGAGTTATTTTTCATTACAGATAGTATGATTTTTAATTAATTCTTTAATAATACTGATTTTACGAATGTTTCACCAGAATAACCAACCATAAAACCTATAAATAGTCCACCCCAAAAATCTTCAATTGATACAATTTGTTGAACATTATTTTTCCTTGCAAATGCAACAACTAAAATAAAAGCAAATATAATTCCAGTTAAAAATGTTTTTGAAAGACTATATAGGTCATTAAAATTTACAGAAGAATTGACGAGTGTTCCTAAAACACTACCAATTATTGCACCAGTCATTGACGATGAAGCTGCTGCACGTATATTTAAAGAGTAAGGAATTGTGTCAATGTGATTTAATTCGTCAACTTCATAATTTACCTGAATTTGGAAAGTGTGTGAAATTGGTTTAAACATAAGAACTTTATTTGTTTTTAAAATAAAATGTCTAACAACAGCATCACCAAGTCTTAATGTAATAGGTTGTTTACCTTGAATAAAATTATTTATCTGCCATAGGCGTTTTTCTATTTCTTCGGCAGTTAGGTTTGCAAAATTTAATTGCCAGTTATTCATATAAACTTGATTTTCATTGCCTGAAATTTGAATTATATTTTCCTTACTATGGGGTTCAGTTATCTCTGTTCCAACTGCAATTGCAACTCTTGGACTTTTAAGCTTGTTATTTTTAAATAAACTATTGAAAAACATATTTGTTTTTTCTCTAAATCGTTTAAATCCTTTTAAATTTTCCAGTTTTTTACTCTGTTCTAACTTAATTTTTTCTAATGTAGTTTTTTTCCATATTTGGTCTGATAATTCAACGGGAATATGTGTTTCTGTGCTATGAATAATTACAGGAACAGGAAACGGATTTCTAATAATGACATAGATTGAAAATTCATCACCTGCTGTTATCATAGGTGTTGCAGTAGATACTTCTAATTTTAGAGCCCCACCTACTGGGTATATCAATGTTTGATTTTTTTGAAATTATATCTAATTTTTTATTATTTGGAGAAGTTTCATTATTTGTTTTTTGATAATCATTAACTTTATTTAAACTTTCTAAGTCTAATATGATTTCTTTTTCAAGTTTCTTGTTTTTAGAAAGTTTTGTCTGTAATACTTTTTTGAAATTATTTTGAACAATAATATTATCAGGCTCTTTTTCTAAATTTCGTATAATCTCTTTTTCAGTATCTTCTATAAATAGAGGTTTTATTTTTTCCCAAAAACAGAAAGCGTTTTGTCTTTAACTTCTTTTTTTAGAATGGGAATGCTTGTTTTTAATACAAGTTCAATAATTGGTAAAAAATCTGTCATACTCATTTTTATTATATTTAATTGCTTTTAACGTTAGTTTATTGCGACTGTGGAAGTTGCGAAGTTAGCGTTTTTTTATGACATTAGCAAATAAATTATCCCAATTTTTTTAACTCAGACTCTTACACATAATGCATAATTAACTGTAATTATAAGGGTGTTTATTTGTAAAATAATAGTCAAAAACCTTATTTAATTTAAAGTTGCTTTCTTGTGTTTTGGTCATTATGCTTATTTGTGAGCGGTTTAAAAAAGTTGGGGGATTTCAAACTTATGTATTTAAGAAATTACTTGTATTGAGTTTAACAGAAATGTAGGTATTATAATCTTATTTAAAATTTTCGCAACTTTCATGGTCTGCAATATGTTACACACTTTATTTTTCTTTGTAGACAATCCCTAAAAACCGATTATCTTTTGTAAAATTAGCTTTCCTATGAGAATTAATATCAAGATTAATAAGATTTTGTCTTTCTTCATTCTCAATTTTATCCCTGTTTAAAGTCAGTATATATTGAAAATCATTTGGATATAGTTCTTCTTGTTTCGCTAAATAATTCAAACTCTGAACTAATGTATCTTGGTCAACGTCAAATATATTGTCGTGAATTAATAATCTTGGATGCTTTTTTTTTGTGTATTCATTAAACATTAAAGCCATATCGTATATAAAAACTTTTGTTCTGTCAACACTATGGCTACCATCATCAAAAATTCGCATTTCAAAGTCAATGTAATTTTTACTTTGAGATGATTTTTTAGTATTTATATAAAAAGAGGCTTCTTTATTATCCATTATAATTTCGTGGATTTCAAGAATTGTCTGCTCAAAACTTTTTATTATTTTATCATTATCGGCTATCTGTTTATTAATATCAAGCTTTAAATCATCTAATTTTGGTTTTAAAACATTTTTTTTATGTCGGTCTGCTTCATCAAAAGCGGTCATTTGATAACGTATTTTATTTAATTCTTCACTTTTTTTATTGTAAACACTTAATCCTGTTTTTAAATTTTTAAGAATTTTCCCGTTATCAATTGTTTTAAGTATTTCTGAATATTTTTTGTCTTTCTCTCGGATTTTCAGACCTGTTTGATTTAATTCTATTGTTAGCTTTTCAAGTTTTTTATTAACAATATTATTTCTAAAACTATCTATTTTAGTTTTAAATTTTTCAAGGTCTGATAATGATTTTTCAATTAAATCACCTAAGCCTTGTTTAAATTGATTATAAAGAATTGATATTTCAGTTTTACTAATACTTTCAGGCTTTGGTAATGATTGAATTTTCTTTATTTCATATTTTAATGCTTTTTGTCTTATTCTTAAATCTTCTAACTCCGTTTCTATATTTATTAAATCTTTTTGAACGCTTTCAAAAGCTTCATTACTACGTAAGCCTTCTATTGCTTTATTCAGCTTTTTAACTTCATCGTCCAAAGCATTTACTTTTGCACGAATATCAGTTAATTTCAAACTTTTATTTTCTGTAATATCATTTTTAAGTTTGCTTAAATATGTAGTTTGTTTAGTAATTTCTTTAAATACTTTTTCAAAATCTTTATAAACACTTATATCAAAATCTAATAAAAATAAATGAGGAATAAAATCGAGCGGAATTTTTTTTTTTGTATCAAAAGTATTTATTAAATCTTTAAATTCAGAACGTTCATCTCGTATTATCGGTGAAAGTAATTGTCTGAAAGAAGGGAAAATTGATTTATTCGTTTGATTAATAAAAAGCATATTTTGAAGATAATCTGATGCTTCGGAAATGGTATTGAAAAATATTTCCTGATTTTCTTTTATTATAAGAATGTTATCAGGGTTCTCTCTTTTTCTAATTACAGAAAGATTTGTTTCATTAATTTTTATGTCAAGTATTATTTTTGTATCAAGTGGAAATTCTTTTTCAGGAATTTTCATAACTCTACTGTCTTCTTTTCTTTTCAACAAACAAAAATTAATAAATTCTACACACATAGATTTACCGACACCATTTGTTTTTTTGCTTTTATCTGATTTATCTCCAATAATAAGATTAACACCTTTCTCAAAAGGTATTGGTTCAAAATATTCAGGTTCTGTATATAATTTTTTTAACAGTATCATATTTTATAGATATAAGGTTCTTTAAAATCTATTATTTTACAAGAATAAAGAAACATAAGAGCAAAAACAATATGCCTGTAACTAATAATATTTTTCGTTTGTAGATTTTCCGCAATTTCAAATATTGTAATTTTGTCCTTATTAGTTTCTTTTAGCTGTTGTAAAACTAATGAACCAACATAAACTGCCGAAGTTTTTATATTTTCATCTTTTGAAACTAACATTTTTTATTCTTTTGGGTTTGGAAATACATTACAATTAATCAGTTCGTCTAACAAATAAAATTCGATAGCCAATTTGTCATAATTTGTATTTGATGAACTTATTTCGTTTTCAAAATAATTGACTAATTCACTTAATGCTTCTTTGGGATTATTAGAATATTTTGTTAAATAGTCATCACTTAAATTTTGTAAATACACATTTATTTTTCTTATTCTTACCCCGTCTATTCCTGATAAGTTTTTAATTTCAAGTAATGTCCCTGCATAATTTGGGTATAACCTTTCATATTTTGTCATTAAAAAATCAAAATATTCAACAAAACGTAATCGTTTATTATCAGGGTCGCTTTCTTCATTTATATCTGCACTTTTATAATTTTTATCATCACTCAAATATTCAATCATTTTAATAATGGTGATAACTTCATTTGATTTTGTGTTTTTCGCATTAATTTTTATATCAATTTCGCTTTCTAAAAAATCAACGATTGGTTCAAGCTTTTTTGCTGTGTAGCTACTAAATTTTTTAATAATATCATCAATGTCAATAATGTCGTCCTTTTTATCGAATGAAAACAAATTTCCTTTTGTAAAATCTGTTTTAGAATATTCTAATTTAGATTTTCCTATTAGCAATAATATCAATTGTTTATACTCGTCATAATTTGGATTATTGTAAAAGCCCTTAATTGTTTTGTGTATTTTTGTTGTGTCATTTCTTGACGTTACTTGAATTGCTATTTGGTTTTCTTTATCTACTAAATCAATACTATCTGCATTTTTGTTAGTTTCGTTTAAATTGTCAAGTTTATATCTATAAAAAACAAGCAAATCACGATAAAAATTTTCCGCAATAATATTAGAATCAGTCAGATTGATTTTATTGAGCTGTTCTATATTTGTTCTAAGAATAGCTAAACTTATACTTACTTGTTTTATATATCTATCTCGTTTGTCCATTAAATTTTAAATCTGTTTTTTTTATTGTTGCAAAAATACGTTTTTTTTTGTTAATCAGTTTTATTTATTGTTTTTTTAGTTGTGTGTAACGTTAGTTTATTGCGACTGTGAGAGTTACGAGGTTAGCGTTTTTTTATGACATTAGCAAATAAATTTGATAAATTATCCCAATTTTTTTAACTGAAATGCTTATGCTCAATGCACTAAATAGTTAGATGATCATAGTTTAAAAATGTAGCAAATCTGAGCAAATATAAAAAATATTATATTCCACATTAAAAAGTAGGTAGATTACCTTTAGTTTTAAC